>NZ_JBJLRI010000094.1:0-13205 GCF_050871405.1 Kineococcus esterisolvens | reverse complement strand
GCCGCGACCACCCGGTCGCGGCCGGCGGCCTTCGCCGCGTACAGGGCCCGGTCCGCCGCGGCCAGCAGCGAGGCCGCGTCCACCCCGTCGCCGGGGTGCACGGCCGTGCCGACGGAGACGGTGGGGCGCACGAGCGCGCCGCCGCCGACGGTCACGCGCAGGGCGGCGCAGGCGGCGCGCAGCTCCTCCGCGCGCCGGTGGACCGCCCGGGCGTCCGCGCCGGGCAGCAGCACCACGAACTCCTCCCCGCCGCAGCGCACGGCCACCTCGCCCTGCCGCGCCCCTGCGGTCAGGGTGCCGGCGATCGCGACGAGCACGTCGTCACCGGCGGCGTGGCCGTGGGTGTCGTTGACGGCCTTGAAGCGGTCGGCGTCCAGGGTCAGCACGCCCAGGGACGAGCCCTGCCGCGCGGCCCGCTCCAGCTCGGTGGCCAGCGCCACGTCGAGGAACCGGCGGTTGTGCAGGCCCGTCAGCGGGTCGCGCACGGAGTCCTCGGCCAGCTGCGCGCGCAGCCGTTCCACCAGCGCCAGCTGGTCCTCCAGGTGCTGCCGGGTCTCCACCTGCTCGGTGACGTCTCGGGCCACCACGACGCGGCCCAGCGCGCGGCCGCGGTCGTCGGCGATGGCGGTGATCCGCACGTCCAGGTGCAGGCCGGGCACGTACTCCAGCGCGTAGCGGGTGTACCCGCCGGGCAGACCCGCCAGCGCCCGGGCGCTGAGGAAGGAACGGGCGGGCAGGCCCACGGGGTCGGGCAGGTCGGGTCGCGCCTGCCGCAGCATCGCCCGTCCGGCGGCGTTGACGTCGACGACGGCCCCGCCGGCGTCCACGACGACCACCGCGTCGGTGACGGTCTCCAGCACCGCGGCGCGCGCCACGGGCACCACCCCCAGCAGTCCCTGCCGCAGGACGGCGCGGGCGCTGACGAGCGCGGTCACCGTGAAGCACAGGGGGGTGAAGTCCTGCCCGGCGAACAGGTCGGGAGCGCTGATGTTGACGACGTTGCCCGCCAGCGGTGCGGCGGCGGCCACGAGCACGCTGGTGATCTGGTGCCGGAGGACGGCCGGGGCGCGCCGCCGCGCGCGCACCAGGTGGGCGACGGCCAGTGCGAGCAGCCCGTAGCACCAGGCGGTGTGCACCCAGAAGAGGGGCCCGAACACCACCGAGAAGTGCGCGGGGTCCCCGACGTACCCCGTGCTGCGGAAGAACAGGTGGTGCAGGGGGTCGGTGGCGACCGCCACCAGGACGAGCCCCGGGACGCCGGTGAGCACCGCGACCTGCCGCCGCGAAGGGCGGTGGTGCGGGTCGGCGATCGTGCGGGCCAGCAGGTACAGGCCGACCACGCACCCCAGGACCCCGACGAACGCCGCGTAGCTGGCCCACACGTGCACGACGGGCGGCAGGTCCAGGTGCACCAGCACGGTGACGGCCGACCACAGCGCCAGCGAGGCGCACGTGCCGGCGAGCGCCGTGGCGGCGGGGGTGGCGCTGCGGCGGCGCCGGGCGACGACGGCCGTGGCGGTGGTCAGGGCGGCCGAGACGGCGAAGGCGGCGGCCAGCAGCTCCTGCACGTCCCCCCCCCGCTCGCACCGCGCACCCCACCGGCGCGCTCCTCCTGGAGCATCGGCCGCGGCGGGTGCGCCCTGGAGCCGGGCTGCACCGTCCGGGGGCTTCGGTCGCGGAGCCGGTCGCGGGGCGTCAGGTGCCGGCGGCGACCACCCGGTCGCGGCCGGCGGCCTTCGCCGCGTACAGGGCCCGGTCCGCCGCGGCCAGCAGCGAGGCCGCGTCCGCCCCGTCGGCCGGGTACGCCGCCACGCCGACGGAGACGGTGCGGTGCAGCCGCGGCGCTGCCCGGCCCTGCCCGTCCCCGGCCGCGCCGTTCCCGCCCGCTCCGGTGAGCACGGGCAGCGCCACGTTCGCGCGGGCGCACGCCGCGCGCAGCTGCCCGGCGCGCTCGACCGCACCGGCCCCGTCGGCACCGGGCAGCAGGACGACGAACTCCTCCCCGCCGTAGCGCACGACGGTGTCGCCCGCGCGCGTCCCCCGGTCGAGGACACCGGCCAGGGTGCGCAGGAGCTCGTCACCGGTGCCGTGACCGTGCTCGTCGTTGACGGACTTGAAGCGGTCGACGTCGAGCAGGAGCACCCCCACCGGCAGGCCGTGGTGGTCGGCGTGCGCGAGCGCGGTGACCAGGGCGGTGTCGAGGTGGCGGCGGTTGTGCAGGCCGGTGAGGGGGTCGCGCAGGGACTCCTCCTGCAGCTCCGCGCGCAGGCGCTCGATGACGTCGAGCTGCTCGCGCAGCCGCTGCGCGGAGCGGACCGCGTCGCTGACGTCGCGGGCGGCCACGACGTGCCCCAGCGGCCGGCCCCGCCCGTCGGTGAGGGCGCTGACGCGCACGTCGACGTGCAGGCCCGGCAGCAGCTCGACGGTCCGGCGCAGGTCACCGGTGACCGCCCCCTGCAGGTCGTGCCCGAGGACGTCCTGCGCGCGCAGCCCGGCGACGTCGGCCGGCAGGTGCGGGCGCACCCGCCGGACCAGGTCCCGCCCGGCGGGGTTCACGTCCACGACGCGCCCGCCGCCGTCCACGACGACGACGGCGTCGGCGAGCATCTCCAGCACCTGCGCCCGGGCCACGGGGACCACCTGCAGCAGCCCGCCGCGCAGGATCGCGGCCGCGTCGACGAGGCCGGCGACCACGAAGAACAGCGGTGTCAGGTCCACGGGCGCCGAGCCCCCGCCCAGCCACTGCGGGCTGGTGAGGGTCAGCACGTTCCCCGCGGTCGGCACGCAGGCCCCCACGAGGAGGCAGGCGATCTGGGTGCGCAGCACGCGCGGTGCCCGCGGCCAGGTGCGCAGGAGCGGCACGAGGCCGGCGCCGCAGACCGCGTAGCTCCAGGCGGTGTGCACCCAGAACAGCGGCCCCAGCCCCCCGACGACCCGCGGGGGGTCGCCCTCGACGTGGACGCCCGTGAAGAACAGGTCGTGCGGGTTCAGGGTCGCGGTCAGCAGCAGGGCGCCGCACACCACGAGGAAGACGGCCGCGTGGGGACGGGGCACCCGGTAGGAGGGGTCGGCGACGGCCCGGTACAGCACGTGGGTGCCGCCGCTGACGGCGTGCACGGCGGCCAGGCTCACCACGGTGGCCAGCGCCTGCACGTCGGTGCCGATCCCCGACCGGGCCGTCAGGGCCGCCAGGGACCACACGGTGGTGCCGGCCATGGTCGCCGCCAGCGCGGGCGCCGCCGAGGTCGCGCGGCGGTGGTGCAGGGCGAGCAGCGCGGTGACCGCGCAGGTGAGGGCGGACAGCGCGAAGAGCGTGCCGAGCACGTCCGGCATCGCGCCGCCCCTCTCCTCGTCCGCGGGTGCCCCGCTCCCGCTGGGCCCATCGGCGGGCGGTGCCTCCCGCTGGAGCCCCGGTTGGGCCGGACGGGCGAGCGGCGGTGCCGCCGTCAGCGGGTGCGGCCGGCGACGGCCAGCAGGTCGCGCGCGGGGCCGGCGGGCTGCTCGCCGCGGCGCCACACCGCCCGCAGCGCGCGCGTCAGGTCCACCCCCTCGACGTCCACCGCCACCAGGCGGCCCCGGTGCACGTCGTCGCGCACCGCCCAGCTGCTGAGGACGGCGGGCCCGGCCCCGGCGAGCACGGCCGAGCGCACCGCGCTCGTGGAGGACAGCTCCAGCAGCGGCACCGGGGGTTCGAGATCGGGCAGGGCCGTCGCCAGCGCCGCCTCCAGCGAGGTCCGGGTGCCCGAGCTCGGCTCGCGCTGCACCAGCCGGGCCGTCGCCAGGTCCGACGGGGCGAGGAGGCGGCGCCGCCGGGCCCACGGGTGACCGGGGGGCACGACCACCCGCAGCTCATCGCGGGCGACGACCCGGCCGGTCAGCCCGGTGGGCAGGTCCGGGCCCTCCACGAACCCCAGGTGGGCGCGGGCGGAGAGCACCCGGCGGGCGACCTCCTCGGTGTTCACCGCATCCAGGCTGACGCGCGTGGCCGGTCGCTCGGCGGCCAGCCGCGCCAGCCAGCGCGGCAGCAGGTGCTCGGCGACCGTCAGGCTGGAGGCCACCCGCAGGTGGGAGCTGCGCGCGCCGCGCAGCGAGGAGATCCCGGTGTCGAGCACCTCCGCCGCGGACAGCACGTCCCGCGCCCACTCCACCAGCAGGGCGCCCTCGCGCGTCGGGCGGGAACCGTGCGGTCCGCGCTCCAGCAGCGGGAACCCGACGAGCCGCTCCACGCGCCGCAGGCGGGCGCTGGCCGCCTGCTGGCTGGTGCCGCGCTCGCGCGCCGCGGCGCCCACGCTCCCGGTCGTGGCGACGGCCACCAGCAGCTCGAGCGCGTCCAGGTCCGGCACGCGCGGTGACAGCACCCGGGAACGGTAGCGCCCACCGGTCCACCCACAACCTCCCCTTGTGGGTGCACAACCCGCGGACCCCTACCGGGCGGGGGGTGTCGGCACGACGGTGGGGACGTGCACCGCCCCCGGACCCCGAACGCCCCCGCGCTCCCCGCCGCCGCCGTCGCGCACCTGACCCCCGGCTGGTTCGCCTGCGTGATGGGCACCGGCATCGTCGCGACCGCCGCCGTCACCCTGCCGGTGCAGCTGCCCGGCCAGCGGGCCTTCGCCGCCGGCGTGTGGGTCCTGGGCGCGGCGCTGCTCGTGCTCCTGCTGGTGGCCGGCGCGGTGCAGTGCGCCCGGCACCCGGCGACCGTGCGCGCCCACCTCGCGCACCCGGTGGTGAGCCACACGTGGGGGGCCGTGCCGATGGCGCTGCTCACCGTGGGCGCCGGCGCGCTGCTGGTGGGCGGTGACGTGGTGGGGCGGCGCGCGGCGCTCGCCGTCGACGTCGTGCTGTGGAGCGCCGGGACCCTGCTGGGGGTGCTGTGCGCGGCGGTGGTGCCCTACTGCGCCTTCACCCGCCACGGGGACCGCCCCGGCGCCGTCAGCGCCGGCTGGCTCGTGCCCGTGGTCCCCCCGATGGTCTCGGCGAGCACCGGCGCGCTGCTCGTGCCGCACCTGCCGGCCGGTCAGGACCGCCAGACGATGCTGCTGGTGTGCTGGGCGCTGTTCGGCGTCTCGCTGCTGGCCAGCCTGGCCGTGCTGCCGCTGCTGTGGGGGAGCCTGGTGCACCACGGGCCCGGCGCGGCCGCGGCCGCACCGACGCTGTGGCTGGTGCTGGGGCCGCTGGGCCAGTCGGTCACCGCCACCGGGCTCCTGGCGGGTGCCGCGCAGGGCGTGCTGCCCGCCTCCCGCTCGGCCGCGGCCGACGCGGTCGCGGTGTTCTACGGGGTCCCCGTCTGGGGCTTCGCGCTGCTGTGGGCGCTCATCGCCGCGGCCGTCACGGTGCGGGCCGCGCGCGCCCACCTGCCGTTCGGCCTGACGTGGTGGAGCTTCACGTTCCCGCTGGGGACCGTCGTCACGGGCAGCAGCGGGCTGGCCGAGCGCACCGGCCTGCCGCTGTTCGCCGCGACCGCGGTCGCCCTCTACGCGGGGTTGCTGGCGGCGTGGGCGACCGTGTTCGTGCGCACGCTGCACGTCGCGCTGCACGTCGCGCTGCGTGGCGCGATGCCCGGCCGCCCCGGACGGCCGCACCGCCGCCCCGCCCGCGCGGGGGCGGTGACAGGATGCGGTGCAGGACGGCACGAGGGGGCGGGGCGGTGCACGGGACGACGGAACTGCTGCTCGGGGTGGACATCGGCACCGGCAGCAGCAAGGGGGTCCTGGTCACCCTCGACGGGCGCGTGCTCGCCCGCGCCTCCCGGGCGCACCGCACCGGCCACCCCCGCCCCGGCCACGTCGAGCACGACGCCGACGCGGTCTGGTGGGGCGACTTCACCGCGGTCGCGCGCGAGCTGACCGCGCGCGCCGCCGACCCCGCGGACCCCGCCGCCGGCCGCGTCGTCGCGGTGTGCGCCAGCGGCATCGGTCCCACCGCGCTGCTCGCCGACGACGCCGGGACGCCCCTGCACCCGGCGATCCTCTACGGCGTCGACACCCGCGCGCTGGGCGAGGCCGCCGAGCTGGAGGAGCGCTACGGCACCGAGGAGCTGCTGCGCCGCTCCGGCTCGCGCATGTCCTCCCAGGCCGCCGGGGCGAAGCTGGCGTGGCTGCGCCGGCACCGGCCCGACGCCTTCGCCCGCGCCCGGTACTTCTTCATGTCGAACTCCTACCTGGCGTTCCGGCTGACGGGGGAGTACGTCCTCGACCACCACTCCGCCAGCCAGACCACCCCCCTGTACGACCGGCACGCCGCCTCGTGGATCGCCGAGCGCTGCGAGGAGGTCGTGCCGGGGTTGCCGATGCCGCGCCTGGTGTGGCCGTCCGACCGGGTCGGCACCGTCACCGAGGCCGCCGCCGCCGAGACGGGGGTCCCCGCCGGCACCCCCGTCGCCGCGGGCACCGTCGACGCCTGGGCCGAGGCGGAGAGCGTGGACGTCGGCTCGCCCGGCGACCTGATGGTCATGTACGGCACCACGACGTTCTTCGTCGCCGTCACCGAGGGACCCCGCTCGCACCCGGCCCTGTGGGGGACCGCCGGGGTGCGCCCCGGGCAGTCCACCCTCGCCGCCGGCACCGCGAGCACGGGCGCGGCCGCGGAGTGGTGGCGCGAGACGGCCGGCACCCCGGACGTCGCCGACCTCGTCGCCGAGGCCGCCGCCGCACCGCCCGGCGCCAACGGCCTGCTCGCCCTGCCGTACTTCGCCGGCGAGCGCACCCCGTTCGCCGACGCCGACGCGCGCGGGGCCCTGCTGGGCCTGACGCTGCGCTCCACCCGCGGCGAGGTGCACCGCGCCCTGCTGGAGGCCACCGCGTTCAGCGTGCGGCACAACCTGGAGGCCATCGAGTCAGCCGGCGTGGAGGTGCGCCGCGTCGTGGGCGTCGGCGGCGGCACCGCCTCCGGGTTGTGGCCCCAGATCGTCAGCGACGCCACCGGCCGCGCGCAGGAGCTGCCCGCCGAGCGCATCGGCGCCTCCTACGGCGACGCGAAGTTCGCGGCCGTCGCGCTCGGCGCCCTGGACGTCGACGCCACGTGGAACTCCGTGGGAACCCTCACCGAACCCGACCCGGTCGCCGGCGAGGTGTACGCCGAGCTGTACCCGGCGTACCGGCGGCTGCACGAGGCGACGGCCGACCTGCAGCACCGGCTGTCGGCGCTGGAGCGGCGCAGCCGGGGTTGAGCCCGGCGCGCCCGGGGGTTCACAGCCACTTCTTGGCGCGGAACGTCAGGTACAGGCCCCCGCACGCCGCCACGATCACCCCGAGGACCACGAAGTACCCGTACCGGGTGGACAGCTCCGGCATGTGCTCGAAGTTCATGCCGTAGATCCCGGCGATCGCCGTGGGCACCAGCGCGATCGCCGCCCAGGCGGAGATCCTGCGCATGTCCTCGTTCTGCTGCGCGCTGACGCGGTTCTGCCGGACGCCGACCTGCGTGAGCTGGGCCTGCAGGATGTCGGTGAGCAGCCGGTCGTCGCCGTCGATCGCGTCGGCGGCCCGCAGCAGGTGGTCCAGCACGTCGCGGTAGTACGGGCGCTGCCCGTCGGCGGCGCGCGCCAGTCCACCGTCGACGAGCTGCTGCACCGGGGCGATGAGCGGCACCACGGCCCTCTTGAACTCCAGCACCTCGCGCTTGAGCTTGTAGATGCGCTCGGAGTGGTCGTCCTCGCCGCCGCTGAAGACCTTCTCCTCGATCTCCTCCACGTCCACGGCGATGGCCTGCACCACGTCGCTGTAGCCGTCCACGACGCGGTCGAGCAGCCGGTAGAGCACGCGCCTGGGGCCGTCGGGCCCGTCGGGACCACCTGCCGCGGCGTCGACCTCGGCGCGGACGTCGGCGACGACGCTGGAGTCGCCGTGGCGCACGGTGATGAGGAAGTGCGCGCCGAGGAACACGGCGACCTCGCTGACGTCCACGACCTCCTCGTGGTCGACGTACCGGACGGGCTTGAGGACGGCGAAGGTCGTCTCGGGGTACTGCTCGAACTTGGGGCGCTGGTGGGCGTTGACGGCGTCCTCGACCGCCAGCGGCGGCAGGTCGAACAGGCGCTGCAACCGCGTCATGTGGGCGGTGTCGGTCCCGTGCAGGCCGATCCACAGGAAGCCGCCGCCCGCGCGGGCCGCCGCCAGGGCAGCGCCGGGGTCCTCCACCCGCTGCGGCTGGGCACCCGGTGCGTACAGCTCGCAGCGCACGACCGGCAGTCCCGACAGGTCGCCCAGGTCCGGGGAGGGGTCCGTGCCCGGGGCGTCCGGGTGCTGCTGCTCGTTCGGTGGGGGCGACACCGGTGACCTCCTGCGACGACGTGCGGGAGGACCAGTGCACCACCTCCGCGTCCCGGAACCCTCAAGCGCCCGGGCGCGGCTGCCGATGCAGGAGGTGGTCGCGTTCCGGTGCGGGGCGCCTGACGAGGGAGCACCGCCGTGCCCGGGTTGACGATCGGCCGCCGCATCGGCGCCGGATTCGCTGTGATCGTGCTGCTCATGGTGGCGCTGACCGCGTTCGGCGCAGCGCGCGTGGGCGAGATCGACGCCCGCTTGACGACCATCAACGACCTCAACAGCGTCAAGCAGCGCTACGCCATCAACTTCCGCGGCAGTGTCCACGACCGTGCCATCGCGGTGCGCGACGTCGTGCTCGCCGACAGCAGCGCCGGCGTGGACGAGCAGGTCGCCACCATCGAGGAGCTGACGGACGCGTACGACGAGTCCGCGGTGGCGATGGCGGAGGTCTTCAGCGACCCCTCCGCCGTCGACGACGCCGAGCGCGCCGCGCTGGCGGACATCGAAGCCGTCCAGGCGAGGACGCTGCCGCTCATCGAGCAGGTCGTCTCCCTCGAGCGCTCCGGCGACGAGGCGGCGGCCGAGGCGCTGCTGGCGGCCCAGGTCGCACCCGCCTTCGTCGACTGGCTCGCCTCGATCAACGTCCTCATCGACATGGAGGAGGCGAAGAACCGGGTCGAGAGCACCGAGGCGCGCGCCGTCAGCGCCGGCTTCCTCAAGGCGATGCTGGCCGTCTGCGTGTTCGCCGCCGTCCTCGCCGCCGTCGTCGCCTGGCGCACCACCCGCAACCTCACCCTCCGCATCGGGCGGGCCGCCGAGGTGCTGGCCGCCGCCGAGCAGGGCGACCTGACGCAGCGCCTGGCGCCCACCACGGACGACGAGCTGTGCCGCATGAGCCGCTCCCTGAACGCCGCGCTGGACTCGATCGGCGAGGTCATGGGCGCCTTCGAGCGCAGCGCCACCGGGCTGACCGGCACCAGCCGGCGCATCGGTTCCCTGTCGCAGCGCATCGCCAACGGCGCGGTGGAGTCCGCGGCCCAGGCCGACGTCGTCTCCAGCGCGGCCGGCGAGGTGTCCCGCAACGTGCAGGGGGTGGCCGCCGGGTCCGCGCAGATGGGCTCGGCCATCGAGGAGATCGCCCGCAACACCTCCGAGGCCGCCGCCGTCGCCGGGCAGGCCGTGGAGGCCATGAGCGCCACGACCAGCACGGTGGAGCGGCTCGGCGAGTCCAGCCGGGAGATCGGTGAGGTGGTGAAGGTCATCACCGCCATCGCCGAGCAGACGAACCTGCTGGCGCTGAACGCCACCATCGAGGCCGCCCGCGCCGGGGAGATGGGCAAGGGCTTCGCGGTCGTCGCCTCGGAGGTCAAGGACCTCGCCCAGGAGACCGCCCGGGCCACCGAGAGCATCTCCGCGCGGGTGCAGGCCATCCAGGCCGACACGCGCGGCGCGGCCGACGCCATCACCGCCGTCACCGGGGTCATCGGGCAGATCGACCAGTACCAGACGACCATCGCGGCCGCCGTGGAGGAGCAGACCGCGACGACCGCGGAGATGAGCCGCGGCATCGCGGACGCCGCCGGCGGTTCGGAGCGGATCGCCGCGAACATCGGCGCGGTCGCCGCCGTGGCGCGCTCCACGCAGGAGTCCGTCGCGGAGTCCGAGCGCGCCGCCGGTGACCTGGACGCGGTCGCCGCCGAGCTGCAGGCGCTGGTGGGTCGCTTCCGGTACTGACCCCGGGGGCGCGGGGCGGTGCCCCCGCCTCAGGCGACGGCGAAGCCCCCGTCGACCTTCAGGTCGGTGCCGTTGACCATCGCCGAGGCGTCGGAGGCGAGGAACACCACGGCGCTGCCGACCTCGGCGGGCTCGACGAACCGGCCCGCCGGGATGCGCGCCAGCATCGGCTCGCCCTTCTGCCCGCCCCACACGCGCTGCCCCATGTCGGTCATGACGACCGTGGGGCTGACGCTGTTCGCGCGCACGCCCGAGGGCCCCAGCTCCAGGGCCAGGACCTTCGTCGCCATGAGCAGCGCCGCCTTGCTGGAGGAGTAGGCGTAGTGGTCGGCCAGCGCCAGGGAACCGGCCAGGGAGGAGACGTTGACGATGCTGCCCCGCCCTGCCGCGGCCATCGCCCGGCCCACCCGGGAACCCAGCAGGGCGGGCGCGCGCAGGTTCACCGCCATCGTCAGGTCCCACGTCGCGGCGTCCACGTCGGCGACGCTCTGCGGGTGGGAGACGCCCGCGTTGCTCACCAGGACGTCCAGACCGCCGAACGGCACCAGGGCCTCGGCCGCCAGCCGCTCGGTGTCCTCGGCGAGGGAGAGGTCGGCGAGGACCACCGCGGTGCGCACCCCGTGCCGCTGCTCCAGCGCGTGCGCCAGCTCCTCCAGGGGCGCGGCGCGCCGGCCGGAGAGGACCAGGTCGGCTCCGGCGGCGGCCAGCGACCCGGCGAGGTCGGCGCCGATGCCCTGGGAGGCGCCGGTGACGAGAGCGCGCCGACCGGCGAGCGAGAACGGTCCGCTGGGGGTGGTGGTCACGATTCCTCCTGGAGGGCGGCGAGCACCCGCGTCGCCGTGCCGGGGTCGGTGATGAGCTGGTTGAAGTGCCCGCCGCGGGCGCCCGCGACGATGCCGGGGACCTTCTGGGCGCCGTGGGCCACGGCGATCCGGGTCGGTATCCGGTGCAGCGCCTCGAAGGGTACGGCGACGACGCGGTCGGACCCGTCGTAGGGGATCTCACGGCCGGACGCGTCGTAGAACCGGGTGGCGATGTCTCCGACGGAGTCGCGCAGCGCGGTCTCGACGGTCGGCACGAACGACGGGATGGAGTCGCGCAGCAGGGGCGGTGCGCCGATGCCCGTGACGACGCAGCGCGCGGTGCGCCACAGCTCGACGAACCGCTGGAACACCGGGTCGGCGTCCAGGCTGGCCCGCAGCTCGCGGCCGGGGAACGCCGGCGCGTACAGGAACCGCGGGACCCCGCCGACGGCCGCGGCGACGCGGCGGGTGATCTCGTTGGTCTGGTACCAGGGTTCCGCCTCGTCCTGCCCGCCGACGACGGGGGCCACGAGGACGCCGGGCAGGTCGGGCAGGCGCCGGCGGGCGATCTCGTAGACGGTGCGCCCGGAGGAGACCAGCAGCACGTCGCCGGGCCGCAGGCCGGCTTCGGTGAGCGCCTCGCCCACCACGGGGGAGACGGCCTCGGGGACGTGGGCGGCGCCGGCCTCGGCGGACAACCGCACGCGCTCGAGGCCGAGGGCCCGCGCGAGGCGTCCGGCGAGCTCGTCCGGCTCGTGCTGCGGCAGCGGCAGGACCTCGATGCGCACGAGGCCGCGCTCGCGGGCGTCGCGCAGCAGGCGGCTGACCGTGGCGCGGGAGGTGCCCAGGCGCTGGGCGATCTGCGCCTGGGTGGCGTCCTGGAGGTAGTAGAGCGTGGCGGCGGTGTGCACGAGGTGCAGCGGGAAGCGCCCGGTGCCGCCGGGGGGCGGCCCTGCCGGTGCCTGCCCGTCCGTCGCGTCCTGCGCCACGGTGATCGCCTCCTCGCGCCACGGGTGTGCACATGTGTGCTGGACAAGTGTGCCGCATCGCCGTACGGTTTCGCCAGGCGCTGGGCGCACGGGTGGTGCACCCGGCCGTCGGACCCGGCGCGGTCCCACTGGTCGACGAGCCCCCCGCCACGGCGCGGGAGGTGCTGCGAAGGAGCAGACGATGACGAGCACGATGAAGGCCGTCGTGGTGCACGGTCCCGAGGACTACCGCATGGAAGAGGTCCCGGTGCCCGTCCCCGGGCCCGGCGAGGCGCTGCTGAAGGTCGAGGCCGTGGGCATCTGCGCCTCGGACCTGAAGTGCTACCACGGCGCCGCGAAGTTCTGGGGCGACGAGAACCGCCCCGCATGGACCGAGACCGGCGTGATCCCCGGCCACGAGTTCACCGGGCGCATCGTCCAGATCGACGCCGAGGCCACGCAGCGCTGGGGCGTGTCCGAGGGCGACCGCGTGGTCGCCGAGCAGATCGTGCCGTGCTGGAACTGCCGGTACTGCAACCGCGGCGACTACCACATGTGCCAGCCGCACGACATGTTCGGTTTCAAGCGCCGCACGCCCGGCGCGATGGCGGAGTACCTCGTGCTGCCGGTCGAGGCGCTGGTGCACAAGGCTCCCGGCGACCTGCCGCCGGCGCACGTCGCCTACGCCGAGCCGCTGTCCTGCGCCCTGCACGCGGTGGAGCGCGCGAACATCCGCTTCGACGACACCGTCGTCGTCGCCGGGTGCGGCCCGATCGGACTGGGCATGATCGCCGGTGCCGCGGCGAAGTTCCCGAAGCGCATCATCGCGCTGGACGCGCTGCCGCAGAAGCTGGAACTGGCGAAGAAGTGCGGCGCGGACGTCGCCCTGAACATCACCGAGGTCGACGTGGTGCAGGCCGTGAAGGACCTCACCGACGGCTACGGCGCCGACGTCTACATCGAGGGCACCGGCCACCCCTCCGCGGTCCTGCAGGGACTGAACCTGCTGCGCAAGCTCGGCACGTTCGTCGAGTACAGCGTGTTCAAGGACCCGGTGAGCGTGGACTGGTCGATCATCAGCGACGACAAGGAGCTCAACGTCCTCGGCGCCCACCTGGGGCAGAACACCTGGCCGGCGGCGCTGAGGCTCATCGAGTCCGGTCGCCTGCCCATGGACGAGATCTGCTCGCACCAGCTGCCCCTGGAGCAGTTCCAGGAAGGGCTGAACCTGGTCGCCGACTCGGCGAACTCCGTCAAGGTCTCCCTCATCCCCTGACGCACCGGACACCTGAGGAGTTCTGAGCAGTGACGAAGATCTTCGGGGACCCGTCCTCGTTCGTGGACGACGCGATGGCGGGGTTCTGCGAGCTGTACGCGCAGTACGTGCAGCCGGTGCCGCACGGGGTGATCCGCTCGACCGCCACGCCCGAGGG
>NZ_JBJLRI010000093.1:0-13416 GCF_050871405.1 Kineococcus esterisolvens | reverse complement strand
CCCCCCGCCCCGGGCGGGGCCCCACCCGCCGCCCCCCCCCCCCCCCCCCCCCCCCCCCCCAGCCCCCCCCCCCCCCCCCGCCCCCCCCCCCCCCCCCCCCCCCCCCCCCCCCCCGGGGGGGCGCCCCCCACGCGGCGTTCCGGGGGCTCGAGCGGGACGGGGTCCCGTTGTCCGTGCTCGCCCACGGCGAACAAGTGAGTTACTTCGTGCTTCCGGTTGCTTACGGACAGTCATATCCCTAGTGTTCCCGGCACGCGGCAGGCGGCCGCGGGGGAACACGAGGGGGACCACGGTGCGGGCAACGGCCACGAGCACGTCGACCACGCGGCGGAACGGGGTGCCCGCCGCCGCAGGGACCCGCACGGGCAGCGCGGCACGTGCCGCAGCGGTGCGCGAGCTGCCCGTCAAGGAGAGCGAGGACGCCTGGACCCCCGCCGAGCTGGACGAGGTCCGCGGTGAGCTGGCGCTGGAGGTCGACCGCCTGACCCGCCAGCTGGACGACGCCACCAGCTCCTTCTCGGCCCTGGTGGCGTCCGGGGAGGGGGCCGGTGACGACCAGGTCGACCACGGCGCCGCGACCGCGGGCCGGGAGCACGAGATGACCATCGTGAACAACGCGCGCGAGCTGCTCGAGCAGACGCAGCGCGCCCTGGTGCGGCTGAGCTCGGGCGCCTACGGCGTGTGCGAGACGTGCTCCGGCCCCATCGGCAAGGCGCGGCTGCAGGCCTTCCCGCGCGTGACGCTCTGCGTGAGCTGCAAGGCGCGCGGCGAACGCCGCTGAGCCCGGCCCCGTCCGGGTGCGCTGGGCGCCCGGACGGGCTGCTCGGGGGCCAGGCGTCCCCGTCCGGCGTGGGAGACTCGTGCTGCCATGACCGATTCCCCGCCGTCGCCCGCGCGTCCGCGCCGCACCGCCCCGGCCCTCGCCCTGGCCCTCGTCGTGTACGCGCTGGACCAGGTCACCAAGGTCCTGGCCGTCGCCCACCTGGAGCCGGGGGTGCGCCAGCCGTTCATCGGGGAGCTCCTGCAGTTCCACCTGATCCGCAACCCGGGCGCGGCGTTCAGCTTCGCCACGGGCAGCACCTGGGTCTTCACCGTGCTGGCCAGCGCGGTCGTCGTCGTGGTCCTGTGGCTGGCTCGTCGCCTGCGCAGCACGGCGTGGGCGCTTGCCTTCGGGTTCCTGCTGGCCGGCGCGGCGGGCAACCTCACCGACCGCTTCCTGCGCCAGCCCGGTTTCGCGCGCGGGCACGTCGTCGACTTCCTCGAGCTGCCGCACTGGCCGATCTTCAACGTGGCCGACGCGAGCGTGTGCGCCGCCGCCGTCCTCATCGCCGTGCTCTCGCTGCGCGGCGTGGCCCTGGACGGGACGCGCGAGCAGGGCGCGGCTCGCGACGCCGGGGAGGGGTCCCGTGCCTGAGGTCCGCAGCCTGCCCGTGCCCGACGGCCTGGAGGGCGAGCGCGTCGACGCCGCGCTCTCGCGGCTGCTGGGCCTGTCGCGCACCCGCGCCGCCGAGATCGCCGCCGCCGGTGGCGTCCTCGTCGACGGCTCCCCGGTGGGCAAGTCCGACCGCGTGCGCGCCGGCGCCTGGCTGGAGGTGGAGGTGCCTGACCCGCCGTCGGCGCCCGCCGTTGTCGCCGAGGCCGTCGACGGGCTGACGGTCGTGCACGACGACGACGACCTCGTGGTGGTCGACAAGCCGGTGGGGGTGGCCGCGCACCCGAGCCCGGGCTGGACGGGTCCCACGGTCGTCGGCGGCCTGGCCGCCGCCGGTTACCGCATCGCCACGTCCGGTGCCGCGGAGCGCCAGGGCGTCGTGCACCGCCTGGACGTGGGCACCTCGGGCCTGATGGTGGTCGCCAAGAGCGAGCACGCCTACTCCGCGCTCAAGCGCGCCTTCAAGGAGCGCACGGTCGACAAGGTCTACCACGCGGTCGTGCAGGGGCACCCCGACCCGCTGCGGGGCACGATCGACGCCCCCATCGGCCGGCACCCGAGCGGCGCCTACAAGTTCGCCGTCACGTCCGAGGGCAAGCCGTCGGTGACCCACTACGAGGTGCTGGAGGCGTTCCGCGCCGCCGCCCTGGTGGAGGTGCACCTGGAGACCGGCCGCACCCACCAGATCCGGGTGCACTTCTCCGCGCTGCGCCACCCCTGCGTGGGCGATGCGACCTACGGCGCCGACCCGACCCTCGCGGCGCGCCTGGGGGTGTCCCGCCAGTGGCTGCACGCCGTCCGGCTGGGGTTCGAGCACCCCGGCACGGGTCGCGCCGTGGAGTACACCAGCAGCTACCCCGAGGACCTGGCGACCGCCCTCGCGCGCCTGGCCGGCTGACCGGCGCCCCCGCGCACCCGGCCCCTCGCCGCGGCGGCGAGGCTCCCCGCGCCTGTCCGCGGCGGCGCCTACCATCGAGGCCGCACCACCCAGCAGCATCCAGCAGCACCGTTCCAGGAGGCGTCCCGCCATGGCACCCGCGGACTCGTTCGCCCACCTGCACGTCCACACCGAGTACTCGATGCTCGACGGCGCGGCGAAGGTGGACGACCTCTTCCGCGAGGCCGCGGCCATGGGCATGCCCGCGGTCGCCACCACCGACCACGGCTTCGTCTTCGGCGCCTACGACTTCTGGAAGAGCGCCAAGAAGCACGGCGTGAAGCCGATCATCGGCGTGGAGGCGTACCTGACGCCCGGGACCGCCCGGCAGGACAAGACACGCGTGAAGTGGGGCGACCAGAGCTCGCGCCCGGGCGACGACGTCTCCGGCGCGGGTTCGTACACCCACATGACGATGCTGGCCGAGAACACCGCCGGCATGCACAACCTGTTCAAGATGAGCTCGCTGGCCAGCCTCGAGGGCTTCCTCTACAAGCCCCGCATGGACCGCGAACTGCTGAACACCTACGCGAAGGGCATCATCGCCACCACCGGCTGCCCGTCCGGCGAGGTGCAGACCCGCCTGCGGCTGGGGCAGTACGACGAGGCGCGCGCGGCCGCCGCGGAGTTCCGCGACATCTTCGGCGCGGGCAACTTCTTCTGCGAACTCATGGACCACGGCCTGGACATCGAGAAGCGGGTCCAGGACGACCTGCTCAAGCTGGCCAAGGACCTCGACCTGCCGCTGCTGGCGACCAACGACCTGCACTACACGCAGGCCTCCGACGCGCAGGCGCACGCGGCACTGCTGTGCGTGCAGTCCGGCTCGACGCTGGCGGACCCCAAGCGGTTCAAGTTCGACGCGGACGAGTTCTACCTCAAGAGCCCGGCGGAGATGCGCCACCTGTGGCGCGACCACCCGGAAGCGTGCGACAACACCCTGCTCATCGCCGAGCGCTGCGAGGTGGAGTTCACCGAGTCCACCGGCGCCTACATGCCGCGCTACCCCTGCCCGCCCGGGGAGAACGAGGAGAGCTGGTTCGTCAAGGAGGTCTGGAGCGGGCTGGCGAAGCGCTACCCGGACGGCATCCCCGACGAGGTCCGCAAGCAGGCGGAGTACGAGATCGAGGTCATCGTCTCCAAGGGGTACGCCGGCTACTTCCTCGTCGTCGCCGACTTCATCAACTGGTCCAAGGAGAACGGCATCCGGGTGGGCCCGGGGCGCGGTTCCGGTGCTGGGTCGATGGCCGCGTACGCCATGAAGATCACCGACCTCGACCCCCTGCGCCACGGGCTGTTCTTCGAGCGGTTCCTCAACCCCGAGCGCATGTCGATGCCCGACTTCGACGTCGACTTCGACGAGCGCCGGCGCGGTGAGGTGATCCAGTACGTCGTCGAGAAGTACGGCACCGACCGCGTCGCGCAGATCGTCACCTACGGAACCATCAAGGCGAAGCAGGCCGTCAAGGACGCCTCCCGCGTGCTCGGTTTCCCGTTCTCCATGGGCGACCGCATCACCAAGGCGATGCCGCCGGCCGTGATGGGCAAGGACATCCCCCTCTCGGGCATCTTCGACCCGAACCACAAGCGCTACTCCGAGGCGGGCGAGTTCCGCGAGCTGTACAAGACGGACCCGGAGGTCGTGCGGGTCGTCGACACCGCGCGCGGGCTGGAGGGCCTGAAGCGGCAGTGGGGCGTGCACGCCGCCGGCGTCATCATGTCGTCGGACCCGCTGATCGACCTCATCCCCATCATGAAGCGCGAGGCCGACGGCGCGATCATCACCCAGTTCGACTACCCGACGTGCGAGACGCTCGGGCTGGTCAAGATGGACTTCCTGGGCCTGCGCAACCTCACGATCCTCGACGACGCGCTGAAGAACGTCGAGCTGAACGGCAAGGACCCCGTCGACCTGGACTCCCTGGAGCTGGACGACCCGGCGACGTACGCCCTGCTCGGGCGCGGCGACACCCTGGGCGTGTTCCAGTTCGACGGCGGCCCGATGCGCTCGCTGCTGCGGCTGATGCGCCCGGACAACTTCGAGGACATCTCCGCCGTCGGTGCGCTGTACCGCCCGGGCCCGATGGGCGCCGGTTCGCACACCGCCTACGCGCTGCGCAAGAACGGTCAGCAGGAGATCACCCCGATCCACCCCGAGCTGGCGGAGGCCCTCGAGGAGGTCCTCTCCACGACGTACGGCCTGATCGTGTACCAGGAGCAGGTCATGTCGATCGCGCAGAAGGTCGCCGGGTACAGCCTCGGCAAGGCCGACCTGCTGCGCCGCGCGATGGGCAAGAAGAAGCGCGAGGTCCTGGACGCCGAGTACGTCGGCTTCGAGGCCGGCATGAAGGAGAACGGGTTCTCCGCCGCCGCGGTCAAGGCCCTGTGGGACGTCCTGGTGCCCTTCTCCGACTACGCGTTCAACAAGGCGCACTCGGCGGCCTACGGGCTGGTGTCCTACTGGACGGCGTACCTCAAGGCGAACTACCCGGCCGAGTACATGGCCGCGGTGCTCACCAGCGTGCGCGACGACAAGGACAAGTCGGCGCTGTACCTCAACGAGTGCCGGCGCATGGGAATCCAGGTGCTGCCGCCGGACGTCAACGAGTCCAGCGCGAACTTCACCCCGGTCGGCAAGGACATCCGCTTCGGCCTGACCGCGATCCGCAACGTCGGCGCCAACGTCGTCGACGCGATCGTCGCCGCCCGCGCGGAGAAGGGCCGCTACGAGTCCTTCACGGACTTCCTCACCAAGGTGCCGGCCGTGGTGTGCAACAAGCGCACCATCGAGTCGCTCATCAAGGCCGGTGCGTTCGACTCCCTGGGGCACCGCCGGCGGGCGCTGGTCGCCAAGCACGAGGACGCCGTCGACGCCGTCGTGGACGTCAAGCGCAACGAGGCCATCGGCCAGTTCGACCTGTTCGCCGGCCTGGGCGGTGACGACGGGCCGGCCGGTGGCGGGTTCACCGTGGAGATCCCGGACCTGCCGGAGTGGGAGAAGGCCGAACTGCTGGCGCACGAGCGGCAGATGCTCGGCCTGTACGTCTCCGACCACCCGCTGTTCGGCCTGGAGCACCTGCTGGCCAACGCCTCGGACTGCTCGATCGCCTCGCTGACGGCCGACGAGTCGCGGCCGGACGGCTCGCAGATCACGATCGCCGGCATGATCACGGGTCTCCAGCGCAAGACGACCAAGCAGGGCAACCAGTGGGCCATCGTCACGGTGGAGGACCTCGAGGGCGCCATCGAGTGCCTCTTCTTCCCCCAGGCCTACATGACCGTCGCCCCGCTGCTGGCCGAGGACCTCGTGGTCGTCGTCAAGGGGCGGCTGAACCGCCGCGACGAGGTGCCGACGATCTACGCCTCCGAGCTGCAGGTGCCGGACGTCAGCGTCACCGACGGCGTGCCCGTCACCGTCTCGCTGCCCACCACCCGGTGCACCCCGCCGGTCGTGGAGCGCCTGCGGGACGTGCTGACGACCCACCCGGGCACCACGGAGGTCCGCCTGCGCCTGACGAAGGCGGGCGGTGGGGGCACCCTCATGCGGCTGGACGACGCCCTGCGCGTGACCCCGAGCCCGGCGCTGTTCGGCGACCTCAAGGCGCTGCTCGGCCCGACGTGCCTGGTGTGAGGCGCGCCGCCGCACCGGGCGCGCCCCGGTCCGGTGACCTGCGCCTGCCGTTCGCGCTGCTGCTCGGCCAGGCCCTCACGGGTGCGCTGCTCGGCGTCGCCTGGTGGGCGCTGGCCCGCCGGCCCGCGGCCTGGCTGGTCGGGGAGCCGGTGGTCGTCTCCTCGGCGCAGCTCCCGATCGCCCGGGACGGTTCCTTCGCGGTCCTGACCGCGACCGCCGGCCTGGTGGCCGGGCTGGTCGTGCTGCGACGCGCAGGGGAGCGCCCCCTGCAGGTCCTGGGCGCCGCGCTGGCCGGGGCGCTGTCCGGCTCGCTCCTCACGGTCGCGACCGCCGGTGCGCTGCCGCCCTCGGACCCGGCCGCCGCGGCCCACGTCTCGCTGTACGCGTGGGCGGTGGTGCTGGTGCAGCCGCTGGTCCTCACCTGCGTCGTGGCGGTGGTGAGCCTGTCCTCGGCCCTGGTCGGCTGGACGCGCGCGACCGGCTGATGCGCGGCGCGGGCCGGCCGCGGCGCCCTCGACCCCGGGCCGCCCTCAACCCCGGGCGAGGGGTGCGTACCGCCCGCCCGTGGTCACCAGCAGGTCGCCCGGCGCCAGCTCGACCTGCAGCCCGCGCCGTCCGGCGCTCACGAACACCGTCGAGAACCGCTGGGCCGAGGTGTCCACGAACGTCGGCAGCGCGGTCCGCTGCCCCAGCGGGCTGATGCCCCCGACGACGTACCCGCTGGAGCGCTGGGCACGTGCCGGGTCGGCCATGGCGGCCTTCTTGTCCCCGGCGGCCGCGGCGACCGCCTTGAGGTCGAGCATCGCGGCGACGGGCACGACGGCGCAGACGAGCCGGCCGTCGACGTCCACGAGCAGCGTCTTGAACAGCCGCTCGGCGCTGACGTCCACCCCGGCCGCGCGCAGGGCCCGCACGGCCTCCTCGCCGTACGCGGTGGTCGCGGGGTCGTGCTCGTACGGGTGCGCGGTGTGGGCGACGCCGCGCTCGGCGAGCACCCGGAGCGCGGGCGTGCCGGCTTCGGCGCGTTGCTCCCGGCGCTTGGCCACGTTTCCTCCTGCGGGTCGGCGGGTCAGTTCGGGTTGGGCGGCTCGCCCGGCAGCTCGGAGGCCGGGACGGTGCCCAGAGCGGCGACCAGGGCGGTCTCCTGCTTGAGCAGCGCCAGTTCCTCGGTCAGCCGCGAGCGCGTGTCGGGGGCCTCCAGCAGCCGCTGGCGCGCGTCCAGCGGCAGCACGGCCGCGGCGGCCACGAGGTAGGAGAGGACCGACGGGTCCCCGGGGGCGCCGGCGCCGCCGATGCCCAGCTGGTCGCGGTACTGGGCGAACCGCTCCTCCACCGCCCGGGCCAGCGCCGCGACGTCGGCGGGCACCGGCACCTCCTCGTCCTCGTCGGCCTCGTCCTCGTCGTCGCCGTACGGCTCGACCAGGCCGGTCGGGTAGGGGGTGCCTGCCTCGGTGTCGATGCCCAGGAGGCGGAAGCGGGTCGCCCCGACGGTGACCAGCTCGTAGCGGCCGTCCTCCAGTTCGGTGACCTCCCGCAGGAGCGCGACGCAGCCGACGTCGTGCAGTGCGCGGGCGTTGCCCTCGCCGACCTCGTGGCCGGAGCGGATCGCGACCACCCCGAAGCCCTTGAGGCCCTCGCGCTCCTCGGCGACGAGGTCCTGCACCAGGCGTCGGTAGCGCGGCTCGAACACGTTCAGGGGCAGCACGAGGCCGGGGAACAGCACGCTGCCGAGGGGGAACAGGGGCAGGCGCTGGGGCACCGGCGCAGTCTAGGGCCGTCGCCCCGGGGGCGGTCGCGGCGGCACCGGCGTCCGTACACTCCCTGCTGTGACCCCTGCCGCTCAGCCCGCCTTCCCGGCGCCCGCCGCGGGCACCGTCCCCGCGCTGCGCCGCACCGACCTGCGCGGTCGCGTCCTCGACGCGGTGGCGCTGCGCTCGGTGCTGCCGCGCGCGGACGTCGACGTGGCCGCCGCGCTGGCCACGGTCGCCCCCCTCTGCGAGGACGTGCGCGCCCGCGGCACCGCGGCGCTGCTGGAGCTGACCGAGCGCTTCGACGGCGTGCGCCTGAGCGACGTGCGCGTGCCCCGCGAGGCGCTGCGCGACGCCCTGGGTCAGCTGGACCCGCGCGTTCGCGCCGCCCTGGAGGAGAGCGTGCGCCGCGCCCGCCTCGTGCACGCCGACCAGCGCCGCGCCGACACCACGACCCGGCTGGCCGAAGGCGGCACGGTCACCGAGCGCTGGGTCCCCGTGGGCCGGGTCGGGCTGTACGTGCCGGGCGGACGCGCGGTGTACCCCTCCAGCGTCGTCATGAACGTGGTGCCCGCGCAGGAGGCGGGGGTCGCCTCCATCGCGGTGACCAGCCCCGCGCAGCGGGAGCACGGCGGCCTGCCGCACCCGACGATCCTCGCCGCCTGCGAGCTGCTGGGCGTGGAGGAGGTGTACGCCGTCGGTGGCGCGCAGGCCGTGGCGATGTTCGCCTACGGGGCGCGCGACGCGGCCGGGGACGTCGTCGTGGCGCCGGTGGACGTGGTGACCGGCCCGGGCAACATCTACGTCGCCTCCGCCAAGCGGTACGTGCAGGGCGTCGTGGGCATCGACTCCGAGGCGGGTCCCACCGAGATCGCGGTCCTCGCCGACGACACCGCCGACCCGCAGCACGTCGCGGCCGACCTCGTCAGCCAGGCCGAGCACGACCCGTTGGCCGCCGCGGTGCTCGTCACGCCCTCGGAGGCGCTGGCCGACGCCGTCGAGGCGGCGCTCGCGGAGCGCGTGCCCGCCGCGAAGCACGCCGCGCGCATCGCCGAGGCACTGGGCGGCAGCCAGTCCGGCATCGTCCTCGTCGACGACGTCGACGCCGGGGTCGCGGTGGTGGACGCCTACGCCGCCGAGCACCTCGAGGTGCAGACGGCCGACGCGCGCGCCGTCGCCGCCCGGGTGCGCAACGCCGGCGCGGTGTTCGTGGGCGCCCACTCCCCGGTGTCGCTGGGCGACTACTGCGCCGGGTCCAACCACGTCCTGCCCACCGGCGGCACGGCCACGCACTCCGGCGGCCTGAGCGTGCAGACGTTCCTGCGCGGCGTGCACGTCGTGGACTACGACGAGGCTGCGCTCCGCGAGGTCGCCGGGCACGTGGTGGCCCTCGCCGAGTCCGAGGACCTGCCCGCGCACGGTGAGGCCGTCACGGCGAGGTTCGCGTGAGCGGGCGGCCGGACGAGGAGCCCGTCGAGGGTCCCGGGCGGGAACGACCGGGCGAGGAGGCCGGGGGCCTGGGCGAGGGCTTCGACTTCGACGCCGCGTTCCAGCGCGAGTTCGGCCCGAAGCCACCGGTGCGCTCGGTGCTCGTGGTGCCGGTCGCGGACGCCCGCAAGCTGGTGGAGCTGTGCACGCTCGCCGGGGTGCGCGCCCACGTGGTCCCCGTGCGCGGGCTCGGGTGCGTGCTGGTCACCCACGACCCGGCCACCGGTGAGGACGACGCGCAGAAGTTGTCGGCGGTGCTCCGCCAGGCGCAGCTGCTGCTGCTGACGGTGCGCGAGGAGGCCATCGAGGGGCAGAGCTGGATCGCCGGCGAGCGCGGCGAGGACCCCAAGCCGGGTCTGCTGCTGTCGGTGTGGCCGGACCAGGTGCAGCAGCTCGTGCTGGGGCGCCTCGACCCCGCCGAGGCGGCGGGGGCCGCGCAGGGCGGTGAGGGCGGCCGCGCCGGTGCGTTCTGGAGGCTGTTCCGCAGGGACGACGGCCGGGACCCGGGCCGGGACGGGGCGTAGCTCCCTCCCCGTCCCGTGGACGGCGAACCCGGGGTGCGCTCGCGGCGCGCACCCCGGGGTGTCCTCGGCCCGGAGTCCTCAGATGAGCAGCAGCCCGGCGTCCTCCGCGTCGATGACCGCCCGGGCGAGCTGCTGCGGTGACGGGTACTCGGTGAACGGCAGGGCGTGGGTGACGTAGCCGTTGCGCGGCCCGCCCCTGTGGACGTGGATCTCCTTCTTCCCGTTCACCCGGACCTGCACCTGGGAGTGCCCGTGCCCGGCGCGGGCGTGGCGGCTGACGTCCACCTGGCGACCGCGGTAGGTGAACCGCTCCTCGAGGGGATGCCCGGCGGCCTCGGCGTCCGAGAAGGGTTGGACGACGGTCCCTATCGCGGCGCTCGCGAACACCGCCCACGTGCCGGCGATGTAGTGCCTGCGACTGATCACGATGCCTCCTAGACGTACCGGTAACCGAGCGTCCTGATGTCCAGGACGCTGCCCACCTGGCGCGGTGCGCGCAGGTGCTGCATCTGGTCGCCCCGGTTGTGACCGATCGGCCCTCCGGAGACGGGCTGGTACTTGTAGGCGACGCCGTACCGGGCTTGCCAGGACCACCAGATACGGTCGACGTTGCAGTGGTGCAGCCAGAAGACGGGGTCGTTGGGTGACGTGCCGGCGAGCATGTCCCCGCCGATCCACAGGTGCACCTGGTTGTGCAGCCCTGATCCGCCGTGCCAGCCTTCCAGCCGGTTGCGGAAGCCGGTGGCGGTCGCATCCCACGGCGCTGCGTCGTAGACGCTGTAGTTGTCGACGGCGTCGGTGACCTGAGCCTCGTTCGGGAAGGTCGTGGTGCCTCCCGGGTCGCGTCCGAGTCGGCGGATGAGGCCGGGGGTGGATCGGGGAACGAAGGTGCCGGTGCTGCCCTGGTGCAGGATGGCGACCCACGAGGCGAAGGGGCCGTCCACCACGCGGTTGCCGGAGGTGCTGACGCCGTCGGAGCCGACGTAGTCGGCGCTCCAGAACCGCGACCGGCGAGGGGTGCCACCGTTCAGTGCGCTCTCCTGCTCCCACTTCCAGTACGGCAGGCCGGCGAGGGTCGGGTCCACCGTCAGCAGTGCGTTCTCCAGCTCCAGCAGCGAGGCGCGGTGCCAGGGCAGGAATGCCGGGCCCTGGTGCGCGACGTTGCGGGGAGAACCCGCGGGCGTCGCGGTGCTCATCGCGTTCATGTGCCGTCGGGTGAAGTCGTCGTAGGTGCCGTCGGCCTTGAGGACGTTCAAGGCCGAGGTGAACTTCTTCACCTCGTTCAGCGGCATGCTGAGGATGTTCTGCCGTACGGGCACCGGGCCTTCCTCTCGGGTCGTGGTGGTTTCCAGCCAGTGGTGTCGCGACGCCCTCTTAAGACCCGGCGTGCACCTTCCTCGCACCGGTCGCGTGTTCGGGTGAACGCTAGCGCCGGTTGCGACGGCGGGGAGAGGTTTTCGCCCCATCCACCGGGGGGAGTGCCGGTGCGGTGAGCCCGCGTGCTGCCCCGGACTAGCATCCTCACCGGTTCGCGGCTCCACCCGGGAGGCTGCGTGCACTGCGTGTACCACGAGAGGATGATCGTCGTGGAGTTCTCCGTTCGGCCCGCCCGCGTTGCGGACCACGCAGCGATCCGTCGACTGGCCAGGACCCTGGCCGAGTTCCACGGGCAGGACGGTGTCGGTGGATCGGCCCCGGTCCAGCCCGTCGTGCGGCAGATCCTCCGTGCCGCGGTGCTGGGGCTCGGGAGTGCGGTGCTGGTGGCCGAAGCAGACGGTCGCGTCGTTGGTTACACCAGCGCGCGGCTCGTACCGGGGCCGTTGTCCCTGATCATCGCGCGGTTCTCGCCGGGCGCGAAGAGCGCGTACGTCGACGCGGTCGTCGTCGAGGACGGGTGGCGCGGACTGGGCATCGGATCGGAGTTGCTCGAAGAGGTCTGCCGATGGGCCCGTGCTCGTGGTGCCGGCACGGTGGATCTGCAGGTCTTCGAGTTCAACAGTTCCGCGACGACCGTGTACGAGCGTTCCGGTTGGCGCACGAAGAAGCGGACCATGACGAGACCACTGGACTAGGTCAGCCTCTGGAGAAGGGCATCAGGCGCTGCAGGGCGCGTCGGCTCTCCGGGGTCGTCCTCCGTCGGACCTCGTTCTCGAGCGCCCTCCTGCCGTGAACGGCGTGCTGCTGCAGCACCCCGCGGACCCCGCGGGGGAACACGTGGACGGAGAACTGCTCCCGGACTCCCGTGGAGAACTCCTGCTTAAAGGGGTCGTCCTCCCCGAGGTGCTCGAGGACGTCGATCCCGGGTCGGGCGAACCCCTCGCCGATGAGCCGGTGCAGCAGCAGGACCCCCGGCCCGAACGCCTTGTGGGCGGGCGCGTAGGCGGTCTTTAGTCCGTAGGAGGTCCTGCCCTGCTCGAGGTTCAGCGAGAAGGCGATGGGTTCCCCGTCGAGGCGGAGGAAGTACAGGCGCAGGATGCCTTCGGAGGCGGCCCACGCGGCGACGGCTCGGTAGAACGCCGCTGCGGCGGGCCGTGACAGCACTGCGGTGCCCTCTTCGCCCTTCCAGCCCGCCGCCTCCAGTTCGAGGCCCCGCTGGAGGAGCTTCTCGACGTCGTGCGATCCGTCGTGGGTGGTCAGTTGCAGGGACCCCATCGCGGAGAGCCGGCGTTCGTTCCTGCGCAGGTCCCTGCGGCGCGAGGTCGTGAGGGTGGACTTCTCGAAATCCTCCCGGTTCCCCCGCACCGCCGTCCAGGGGGAGCGGCGCAGGGGGTCCACGGAGACGCGCAGGCCGTGGGTGCGGGCGGCGTCGTGCACGTGGTCCACCGCTCCACCCCCGGGCGCGAACCGGACCCGGAGCCCGAGCTGTTCGACGTGCGGGCCGATGAGGGATCGCGCGGCGTCGACGTCCACCGACACGGGGCCCATGACGGGTGTCTCGGCGTTGGTCGGCGAGCGCAGGGACCTCCCGTTGCGAACCACGGGCAGGAGCGCGGCCAGCTCGCCGTCGCGGTGGACGGTGAGCGCGTGCAGGAGTTGGCGCGGCTCGAAGGCGGACATCCACGCGCGGACCCAGCCCGGCCTGAGGAACGGCGGCGCTCCCGATCGAACCGCGAGCTCGTCCCACTGCGAGGTGAGCGCGTCGTCCACGACGGCCAGGTGCGCTGCGGACGCGGCTCTCCCGGGGGCGGGTTCGGTTCGCCGCCGCCGCAGTCGGGCTTCGGGCACTCGTGCGGTGTTCGGCTGTGCAGGGTTGGGTCGGTGCGTGCCGGCTCGAGGGGACAGTGCCGGCGATCCATCGTCCACTTGTCGGCCCCATCTGTCGGAGGGCTCACGGGTGCGGCAAGCCTGTCACCGACGCGGTGCTGGCCGCAACGACTTCTGCGGTCCCCGGGAGAGTTTCCCGGTGCCTCCGGGTTTCCGGTGGGTCCGGTTTCGCGGAACAACACTCTGAATACTGAGCGTAGTGACTTGGCTGCGTGGAGTCACTGCATGGTGCGTGTCGAGCGCCGTTCGCTGCTTCCCGGCCGGGGACGTGGTTTAGCCGCCCCCTTTCGGGGGGGGGGGGGGGGGGGGGCTACCCCGGGGGGGGGGGGGGCGGGGGGCCCCGCCATTTACGAGCCGCCCCGGCGGGGGGCCGCCCAACGTGGAACTTTTGC
>NZ_JBJLRI010000092.1:0-13700 GCF_050871405.1 Kineococcus esterisolvens | reverse complement strand
GTGGGACGGGCGGACCGGGGGGGACCGCCCGTCCCGGCCGGCGTCAGCGAGCGGGAGGGGCGCCGTCGCCCCGGGGCCCCCCGCTCCCGGGCGCGCGGCTCTCGCGCACGGCGGCGTCCACGACGCGCGCCAGGGAGCGCGCCCGGGCGTCGGTGGGCAGGTCGTCCAGCAGCACGACCCGCCCGTCCGGCCCGGTCAGCGGCATCTTCCAGTTCGGGTACTCCAGGGACGTGCCCGGCTGGTTCTGGGTGCGGCGATCGCCGACGGCGTCGACCAGGGAGACGCCGATCATGAGCGAGGGCGCCAGCGCCAGGTAGCGGTGGAGGGCCTCCACGGTCCCCTGCTCCCCCGCGTCCTCCCGCAGCAGGCCGCGCTCGCGCACCAGGCCGAGGATGCGGTCCTGCTCGGCGCGGTCTCGCCGGCGCTCCTCCTCGACGGGCTGCGTCAGCAGCCCGAGGCGGTCGCGCAGGGCGACGTGCTCCTGCGCGAGGTACCCGGCGGTGGGGGGCAGGTCGTGGACGGTGACGCTGGCCAGCGCCAGCTCGCGGTAGTCCTCCGGGGGGCGCGGGCTGGCGCCGTCGTACTCGAACCACAGCACGGCGCTGCCGAGCACACCGCGCTCGGCGAGGTAGTCGCGCACCCAGGGCTCCACGGTGCCGAGGTCCTCGCCGACGACGACGGCGCCGGCGCGCTGGGCCTCGAGCGCGAGGATGCCGATGAGGGCCTCGTGGTCCAGGCGCACGTAGGTGCCCTCCGAGGCCGGGGAGCCCTGCGGGATCCACCACAACCGGAACAGCCCCAGGACGTGGTCGACGCGCAGGCCGCCGGCGTGCCGCAGGATCGTGCGGACCATGTCCCGGAACGGGGCGTACGCCTGCTCGGCGAGGCGGTCGGGCCGCCACGGGGGCTGGCTCCAGTCCTGGCCCTGCTGGTTGAACGCGTCCGGCGGGGCCCCGACGGTGACGCCGTGGGCGAGGGCGTCGCCCAGGGACCACACGTCGGCGCCGTCGGGGTGCACGCCCACGGCGAGGTCGTGGACGATGCCCGGACCGGTGCCCGCGGCGGTCGCCATGTCCTGCGCGGTGCGCAGCTGCTCGTCGCACTGCCACTGCAGCCAGCGGTGGAAGTCGACGCGTTCGGCGAGCTCGGCGGCGGCTCCGGAGGCCGCGGCCGCCTCGGGCGTGGCGACCTCCCGCGGCCAGGCGCTCACCGGCAGGCCGTGGCGCTCGGCCAGGGCGCACCAGGTGGCGAAGTCGCTCAGGCCCGGGTCCTCGTCGGCGACGTAGCGGCGGAACGCGGCCTCGCGGGCGGGGGTGCGCCCGTGCCGGAAGACGACCTCCAGCGCCCGGCGCTTGGCCGCCCAGACCGCGTCCCGGTCGATCTCGCCGGGGTCGGTGTTCGTGGCGCGGCAGCCGGCGGCGAGCTCCTCCACGGCGGCGCGGTCGGCGGGCGGGAGGTAGGCGACCTCCCGCACGTCCTCCACCCGCAGGTAGAGCGGGTTGACGAAGCGGCGCGTGGTCGGCAGGTACGGGGAGGGCTCCATCGGCGGCACGGGCGAGGCCGCGGCCAGCGGGTTGACGAGGACCCAGCCGGCGCCCTGCTCGGCGGCCGCCGAGGACAGCTCGGCGAGGTCGGCGAGGTCGCCCACGCCCCAGGAGCGCGCCGAGCGCACCGAGTACAGCTGCGCCTGGTAGCCCCAGCTGCGCCCTCGCTGCAGCGCGGGCGGCAGCTCGAGCGCGTCGGGGGTGACGACGAGGGGGCAGGCCGAGTCCCCGGAGGGGGTGTGCACCCGCAGCACGTGCCAGCCCAGCGGCAGGTCGTCGGGCACCTCGAAGGTGGCGCGGCCGGTGAGGCGGCCGTCGACGTGGACGGGGTCGACCCACCGGTCGACCTGGCGCAGCCCGGCCCAGCCCCCGCCGTCCTCCAGCTCGACGACCAGCTCGGCGGGGTCGCCGTGCGGGACGTGCACGGGCACGTGGTGGGTGCGGCCCTCGCGGGTGACGACGATCGGCGGGAGCGTGCGCCGCCAGGGGCGCAGCCTCACCTCGCGCAGGGCGTCGTCGACGGCGGCGGGGCCGGAGACGTCCAGGCCCATCGCGGTGAGGACCGCCTCGATGGTGGAGCGGTGGACGGCGCTCTCACGACCTCGCCAGTCGGTGAAGCGCGTGGCCACGCCGCAGGCGGCGGCCAGCTCCAGCAGCTGCGGGTCGGGGCGGTCCCGGGGCGCGGTGCGCGGGGCGTCGGACGGCACGGCGCCGACTCTGCCACGGGGCGCCCGTCCCGGCCCGTCCACACGGCTCCCGCCCGGCACGTGCACGCCGCGACACCCCCGGGCGTCGCACCCGGTGCCTAGGGTGGGCGCCCATGAGCACCCCCGCGAGCACCCCCGCGAGCACCCCGCCCGCCCCGCGCCTGGACCTCGTGGAGGAGCTGCACGGCGTCGCGGTCGCCGACCCGTACCGGTGGCTCGAGGACGCCGACGACCCCCGCACGCGGCAGTGGTCGGCCTGGCAGGACGCCGCCTGGGAGGGGTTCGCGGCCGCGCTGCCGGGTCGCGAGCGCCTGGAGCGGCGGGTGCGCGAGCTGATGTCGACCGGTGCGGTGGGTGCGCCGGTGCACCGCGGCGAGCGGGTGTTCCGCAGCCGCCGCGACCCCGCCGCCGAGCACGCCGTGCTGCGGGTGCGCGACACCCCGGACGGGCCGGAGCGCGTGCTGGTGGACCCGGTGGCGCTGGACCCGTCCGGGACGACGACGCTGGACTCCTGGCGGCCCAGCGTCGAGGGCGACCTGCTGGCGTACCAGCTCTCGGAGGGCGGCAGCGAGGAGAGCGTGCTGCGGGTGCTGGACGTGGCGACCGGCGAGGTCGTCGACGGCCCGGTGGACCGGGCCCGCTACTCCCCCGTGGCGTGGCTCCCGGCCCGCGAGGGTGAACCCCGCGCCTTCTACTACGTGCGCCGCCTGCCGCCGGAGCAGCTGCTGGAGGCGGAGCGCCAGTACCACCGGCGCGTGTACCTGCACCGAGTGGGCACCGACCCCGCGACCGACGTGGAGGTGTTCGGCGCCGGCCGGTCGATGACGAACTACTACGGCGTGTGGACCTCGCGCGACGGGCGCTGGCTGGTCGTCAGCGCGTCCGACGGCACCGCGCCGCGCAACGACGTGTGGATCGCGGACCTGGCGTCGTCGTCACCGCGCGAGCCGGTGCTGCGGGAGGTCGTCACGGGCCTGGACGCGCAGACGAGCGCCTGGGTGGGCCGGGACGGGCGGCTGTACCTGCTGACCGACCTGGACGCGCCGCGCGGGCGCCTGGCGGTGGCCGACCCCGCCGACCCGGGCGTGGCGAACTGGCGCGAGCTGGTGCCGCAGGCGGACGACGCGCTGCTGGAGGACGTCGCAGTGCTGGACGGGCCCGAGCTGGCCGACCCGCTGCTGGTGGTCGGCTGGACGCGGCACGCCGTGTCGTCGCTGAGCGTGCACGAGCTGGCGACCGGCCGGCGCCGGCCGGGCGCGGCGGGGACGATCGAGCTGCCGGGCACCGGCTCGGCCGGCGGGCTGCTCACGCGCCCCGAGGGCGGTCACGAGCTGTGGTTCGCCTTCACGACCACCACCAGCCCCGCGCACGTGCACCGCTTCGACGCCCGCGACGGCTCCCTCGTGGTCGACGCCGCACCGCCCGGCGTCGTGGACGTGCCGCCCGTGACGAGCCGGCTGCTGGAGTACCGCAGCGACGACGGCACCGTGGTGCGCCTGCAGGTGACCGCGCGCACCGACGCCCTCGACGAGCACGGCCGGCCCCGCACGCCCGCGCCGGCGCTCCTGTACGGCTACGGCGGGTTCGGCATCAGCCTGTCCCCGCACTACGCGCCCGACGCCCTGGCGTGGGTGGAGGCCGGCGGCGTCCACGCGGTGGCGAACCTGCGCGGCGGCGGCGAGGAGGGCGAGGACTGGCACCGCGCCGGGATGCGCGAGCACAAGCAGAACGTCTTCGACGACTTCCACGCCGCCGCCCGCTTCCTCGTCGCCGAGGGGTGGACCACGCACGAGCAGCTGTGCGTGCACGGCGGCTCCAACGGGGGGCTGCTCGTGGGCGCGGCCCTGACGCAGCAGCCGCAGCTGTTCGCGGGGGTGGTGTGCTCCGCGCCGCTGCTGGACATGGTCCGCTACGAGCAGCACGGTCTCGGCGCCACCTGGAGCGACGAGTACGGTTCGGCGGCCGTGGCCGAGGAGTTCGGCTGGCTGCTGTCGTACTCGCCGTACCACCGCGTGGTGGAGGGCACCGCCTACCCGGCGGTGCTGTTCACCGTCTTCGACGGCGACTCGCGGGTGGACCCCCTGCACGCGCGCAAGCTGTGCGCCGCGCTGCAGCACGCCACGTCCTCCGACCGGCCGGTCCTGCTGCGCCGGGAGGGTGACGTCGGGCACGGCGCGCGCTCGGTCTCGCGCACCGCCGGGCTCGTGCGCGACACCCTGGCGTTCGCCGCGGCCGCCACCGGCCTCGACCCGTCCTGATCGACCGCACCGGCCCACCACCCCGAAGGAGCCCCACCCCCCCGTGTCCGACGCCCTGTCCGACGTGATCCAGACCGACACCGCCCAGGCCACCGAGGCGGCGACGGAGACCGCCAGCGAGGTCGGGCAGTTCCTGCTCGACAAGCCCCTGAAGATCCTCATCGTCCTGGTCGTCTGCTTCGTGGCGCGCTACCTGCTGCTGCGGCTCATCGGCCGCGTCGCCACCGGCATCGCCACCGGGGCCAGCCGCCTCGGGGGGCGCGGCACGAAGCGGTACGGGCTGCTGGAGTCCTCGCCGCTGCTGTCCGAGCGGCGCGAGCAGCGCGCGGGCACCATCGCCTCGGTCCTCAAGAGCGCCACCACGCTGGTGCTGGGCATCGCCGCGGTGATGTCCGTCCTGGACATCGTGGGCGTGTCCATCGCCCCGTTCCTGGCGTCGGCGGGGATCGCCGGTGTCGCCATCGGCTTCGGCGCCCAGGCGCTCGTGAAGGACTTCCTGTCCGGGTTCTTCATGCTCGCCGAGGACCAGTACGGCGTCGGCGACGTCGTCGACCTGGGCGACGCCACCGGCACGGTGGAGGCCGTCGGGCTGCGGGTGACGCGGCTGCGCGACGTGCAGGGCACCGTCTGGTACGTGCGCAACGGCGAGATCATCCGCGTCGGCAACCAGAGCCAGGGCTGGGCGCGCGCCGTCCTGGACGTGTCCGTCGCCTACGACGCCGACGTCGCGCACGTGCAGGAGGTCCTGCAGCGCGTCGGCGACGCCCTCGCGGAGGAGGAGGACTGGAAGCCCCTGGTGCTGGAGCGCCCCGACGTGTGGGGCGTGGAGCAGATGGCCGCCGACGCGATCGTGCTGCGCCTGGTCGTCAAGACGGCGCCGCTGCAGCAGTGGGCGGTGCAGCGGGAGCTGCGCCGGCGCATCAAGGCCGCGTTCGACGCCGCGGGCATCGAGTTCCCCTTCCCGCAGCGCACCGTGTGGCTGCGCAACGACGGCGGCCGCCCGCAGCAGCCCCGGCGCCCGGGGACGGCGGACCCGGCGGCCGCGGCGGGCTCGCACCCGCCGCCGCGCAGCGAGGCGGACGTCAGCGCGGAGACCACGGCGGACGTGGACCCGGAGTCGGTGCACCGGGGGTCCTGAGCGTCCGTCGTCCCGGGCCGGGCCGGGCCGGGCCGGCGCGCGGGCGCCGGGTCGCGGTGGGCTGCCCGGCGCCGGACACTGACCGCGTGTACGACGACACGCCTGCGGGCTCCCTGCCGGACCCGGCGCACGAGGCCGGGGACGGCACCGGCCGCCTGGCGCTGGTGACCGGTGTCAGCGGCTACATCGGGGGCAGGCTGGTGCCTGAGCTGCTGGCGGCGGGGTTCCGGGTGCGGGCGGTGGCGAGGCGGCCCGAGGTGCTGCGGGACCGCCCGTGGGTCGGCCGCGTGGAGGTGGTGCGGGCCGACGCCTCCGACACCGGGCAGATCACCGAGGCGCTGCGCGGGGTCGACGTCGCCTACTACCTGATCCACGCGATGAGCAGCGGCGGGTCCTTCTCCGCGGAGGACCGCCGCACGGCGCGGACGTTCGCGCGCGCCGCCGCCGCGCAGCGGGTGGGCCGGGTCGTGTACCTGGGGGGGTTGTACCCGGAGGACGAGGAGCTCTCGACGCACCTGGAGTCGCGTCGGGAGGTCGGGGAGATCCTGCTGGACTCCCCCGTGCCCACCACGGTGCTGCGCGCGGCCGTCATCCTCGGCTCGGGGTCGGCGAGCTTCGAGATGGTGCGGTACCTGACGGAGCGGCTGCCGGTGATGGTGTGCCCGAAGTGGGTGAGCAACCGCATCCAGCCGATCGCGGTGCGCGACGTGCTGCGCTACCTGGTGGGCTCGGCGGACATGCCGCCGGAGGTGAACCGGGCCTTCGACATCGGCGGCCCGGACGTGCTGACGTACCTGGACATGATGCGCGGCTACGCCGAGGTGGCAGGGCTGCCGAAGCGGCGCGTGCTGCCGGTGGAGGTGATGTCCCCGCGCCTGTCCAGCCACTGGGTGGGCGTGGTGACGCCGGTGCCCAAGCAGATCGCCCGGCCGCTCGTGGAGAGCCTGGTGCACGAGGTGGTGTGCAAGGAGCACGACATCGCCGAGCACGTGCCCGATCCGCCGGAGGGTCTGCTGGGGTTCCGGGAGGCGGTGAGCCTGGCGCTGCAGCGGGTGCAGGAGGCGAACGTCACCACCCGCTGGAGCTCGGCGTCGGTGCCGGGCGCCCCCAGCGACCCGCTGCCCTCGGACCCGGACTGGGCGGGCGGCAACCTGTACGTGGACGAGCGGACGACGGTCGTGGACGCCCCGCCGGAGGTGCTGTGGCGGGTGCTGGAGCGCATCGGCGGTGAGCATGGCTGGTACTCCTGGCCGATGGCGTGGGCGGTGCGCGGTCTGCTGGACCGCTTCTCCGGCGGCCCGGGCCTGCGCCGCGGCCGGCGCGACCCGCACCACCTCATGGTGGGCGACGCGGTGGACTGGTGGCGGGTGGAGGAGCGCGAGCAGGACCGACTGCTGCGCCTGCGCGCGGAGATGCGCCTGCCGGGCCTGGCGTGGCTGGACCTGCGGGTGGAGACCGACCCGGTGGGACGGACCCTCTTCCGGCAGCGTGCCCTGTTCTCCCCCAAGGGCCTGGCGGGGCAGGTGTACTGGGCGTCGATCAGCCCCTTCCACGACGTCGTCTTCGGCGGGATGCAGCGCAACGTCAAGCACGCGGCGGAGACCGCGGCCCGGCGGGAGCGGCCAGGGGCGACACTGGTGGCGTGAGCCCCGACCTGCCCCTCGTGCGCCCGCAGAACCTCGTCGGCCGCAAGCCCGGCGGCCCGGACGGCACCACCCTCTCGTTCTACGACGAGATCGGCGGGCACGAGACGTTCGTGCGCCTGGTGGACGCCTTCTACGACGGCGTGGCGGCCGACGACGGGTTGCGCCCGATGTACCCGGAGGAGGACCTGGGCCCCGCCAAGGAGCGGCTGCGGATGTTCCTGGAGCAGTACTGGGGCGGCCCGACCACGTACTCCGAGCAGCGCGGCCACCCGCGGCTGCGGATGCGGCACGCCTCCTTCAAGGTCAACCCGGACGCGCGGGACCGGTGGCTGACGCACATGCGCGCGGCGGTGGACTCCCTGGGGCTGCCGCCGGCGCAGCACGGGCTGCTGTGGGACTACCTCGAGCGTGCGGCGCACAGCATGCTCAACACCTTCGAGGACTGATCCCCCGATCGGCTCACCCGCGGCGCTGCAGAGCGGCGCCCGGGGTGCCGATGGAGAACGACATGGGAAGCAGTGAGAGGTCGAGCAGCCGGGTCCTCGCGGGCCGGATGCTGCCGTACTTGTGGATGGCGGCGGGGGTGGCGATCGTCGTGGTCGCGCTCGGCGTGCAGGAGCAGGGGCGCTGGATCGCCGTCGCGCTGAGCAGCACGTCGTTCCTGTACGGGCTGGCCCAGCGGCACGTGGACTGGACCACCGCCCCGGGGTGGCTGTTCACCGCCTCGCCGTGGACGGGTGGCGTGGTGCTCTGCGTGCTGGCCTGGTTCGCCCCCGAGACCATGCTGGGAGCGGTGCTCGCCGCCGGCTGCCTGGCGATGTGGACGGGGCTCGCCCTGGGCGGGGCCGAGCTGCTGGTCGTGCTCGTGCTGGCCGGGGCCAGCACGGTGATCGCGCTGTCGCGCACCGGTGACCCGGCGGTGACCGCGACGTACACCGCGGCGTACACCGCGGCCACCGTCATCGGGCTCGCGTCGCTCGGCGGGGCGATGCTGTGGATGCGCAGCCGGCTGGACGCGGCGACCGGCGCCGCCCTGCAGGCGCAGGCCGCGGCCGCCGCCGCCGAGCGCGAAGCGGCCGCCGAGGCCACCCGCCAGGAGGAGGAGCGCGCCACCGCGACCGCCTCCGAGCTCGCGCGCCGGCAGGCCCTGCAGGAGCAGGTCTCGCAGCAGGCGTCCGCGCTGGCCCGGGCCGCCCAGCACGTCAGCGTGGAGACGGCGCAGCTCGCGCAGGTGAGCGAGGCGGTCTCCGGCGCCCTCGAGGGGCTGCAGCGCACCGCGCAGGCCACCGACCGCATCACGGCCGTGGTGGAGCAGCGGGCGCAGGACACCGCGGCGCTCATGAGCTCGCTGGAGTCGTCCAGCGCGCAGATCATGCGGGCCTCCGACGTCATCCAGTCCATCGCGCAGCAGACGAACCTGCTGGCCCTGAACGCGACGATCGAGTCCGCCCGTGCCGGGGAGGCCGGGCGCGGCTTCGCCGTCGTCGCCGGCGAGGTGAAGGAGCTCGCGCAGCAGTCCGGGTCCAACGCCGACGCCATCACCCAGACCCTCGCGCAGGTGCAGGAGCAGGTGGCCTCGGCCGCGGTGCGCGTCTCGGAGATCACCACCAGCGTGACCGAGCTCGCCGAGCACAACGGTGCGCTCAGCGCCGCGATCGAGGAGCAGTCGGCGGCGCTGCACAGGGTGGTCACCAGCGCCCGCCAGGCCGCCGACGAGGTGGCGGGCATGACGGCGGACGTGGACGTCCTGGAGCGGATCGCCGGCGGCGCGTAGGCCCCGGCCGCCTCGCGGTGCCGCGGCCCCTCAGGGCCTCGGCACCGCGAGGCTCAGCGCGACGTCGCCGCGCGCGTCGGTCCACCAGCGCGTCAGGTCCAGCCCCGCGGCGGCGAGCTCCGCTGCGAGGGTCTCGCGGCGGAACTTGCTGGACACCTCGGTGCGCAGCTCCTCGCCCCGCGCGAAGGCGACCTCCAGCTCCACGGCCGGGACGCGCACCGTCAGTGCGCGGCGGGCGCGCAGGCGCATCTCGACCCGCTCGTGCTCGGGGACCCAGACGGCGACGTGCTCGAAGTCACCGGGGTCGACGTCGGCGCCCAGCTCCCGGCGCAGCACGTGCAGGACGTTCTTGTTGAACTCCGCGGTGACGCCGGCGGCGTCGTCGTAGGCGGCGACCAGGCGAGCGGTGTCCTTGACGAGGTCCGTGCCCAGCAGCAGGGCGTCGCCGGGGTCGAGGGTGGCGGCCAGCGAGCGCAGGAACTCCGCGCGCTGGCCGGGTTCCAGGTTGCCGATGGTGGAACCGAGGAACGCCACGAGACGGCGCCCGCCGCGGGGCAGGCGGTCCAGGTGGTGCTCGAAGTCGCCGACGACGGCGTGCACGAGCACCCCGGGGTGGGCGGCGGCGACGCTGGTGCCGGCGGCCACGAGGGTGACGCCGTCGACGTCGAAGGGCACGAACCTCCGCAGGGTCCCGGCGTCGGCGAGGGCGGCCAGCAGCAGGCGGGTCTTCTCGCTGGTGCCGCTGCCGAGCTCCACGAGGGTGTCCGCGCCGGTGCCGGCGGCGACCTCCGGCGCGACGCGCTCGAGCAGCTCCCGCTCGCGGCGGGTGGGGTAGTACTCGGGCAGCCGGGTGATCTCGTCGAACAGGCGGCTGCCGCGCTCGTCGTAGAACCACTTGGGCGGCAGCGTCTTCGGCGTCCCGGTCAGCCCCGCGCGCACGTCGCGGCGCAGGCCGGCGGCGAGGACGTCGGGGGTGAGGTGCCGTTCGACGACGAGGGGCAGCGCGTCGGTGGTGCGGGCGGTGGTCACGGGATCTCCAGCGGGGTGAGGTCGACACCGTCGGGCGTCACGGTCACGAGGGTCCGGTCGGGCACGTCGCTCCAGGCGGGGTCGTCGTCCCACGGCTCGCTGGCCACGGCGACGCCGTCGGGGGCCTGCAGGACGCTGAGGGTGTCGCCCCACGCGGTGGCCAGGAGCCGCTCGCCGTCGGCGAGCAGCACGTTGAGCCGGGCGCGGGGGTCGGCGGCGCCGACGGCGGCGACCCGCTCCCCCAGCGCGGCGGGTTCGTCGAGCAGGTGCGCGGCGAGCACGGCGCTGTCGCACACGGACTCCGCGCGCGGCCACGCCTCGGCGGGCAGGACGGAACGGTCCACGACGCCGTTGTGGGACAGCAGGTGGCGACCGCGGGCGAAGGGGGCGCAGGCGCTCTCGTCACCGGGCATGCCGACGGTGGCGTCACGCACGGCGGCCAGGACGCACCCGGAGGCCACGTGGGGGGCGACGGAGGTCAGCGACGCCTCCGCCCACATCGGCCGCGAGGAGCGCCAGCGGGCGGGTTCGGGACGGGCCGGGGAGTACCAGCCCACGCCCCATCCGTCGGCGTTGACGGTGCCGTGGGCCTGCCGCCGCGGTTCCCAGCTCTGGTGCAGCAGCCCGTGCCCGGGGTCCAGCAGGAGCCCGGCGAGGGTGCGGGGGGCGCCGAGCCAGGCGACGTGGCGGCACACTCAGGCGTCCCAGGCCAGGCGCAGGCCGGTGAAGACCTGCCGCCTGACCGGGTGGTCCCAGTTGCGGAACGACGGGCGCACCGCGGCGGCAGCGGTGGCCCAGGAACCGCCGCGCAGCACCCGGTAGTCGCCGCCGAAGAACGGCGCGGAGTACGTGTCGTACAGCATCGGGGAGAAACCCGGCCAGGGCTCGAAACCCGACGTGGTCCACTCCCACACGTCGCCGATCATCTGCTCCACGCCGTGGGCGGAGGCCCCGGCCGGGTAGGCGCCGACCTGCGCGGGCCCCAGCGCGGTCCCACCGAGGTTGGCGCGCTCGGCGGTGGCGGGCGCCTCGCCCCAGGGCCAGCGGCGCCGGCGCCCGGCGGCGGGGTCCCACGCGCAGGCCTTCTCCCACTCGACCTCGGTGGGCAGCCGGGCGCCGGCCCAGCGGGCGTAGGCCTGCGCCTCGTGGAAGTCCACGTGCTGCACGGGTTCGGCCGGGTCCACCGCGCGCACGACGCCGAAACGGCGGTGCGTCCACCACCCGGCGCCGTCGGGTTCCCACGACAGGGGTGCGCGCAGCCCCGCAGCGACCCGGTGCGCCCACCCGGCGGGGCTCCACAGCCGGGGCTCGTCGTAGCCGCCGGCCTCGACGAAGGCGGCCCACTCCCCGTTCGTCACCGGGACCCGGCCGATGCGGAACGCGGGGACGTGGACCAAGTGCTGCGGCAGTTCGTTGTCCAGCGCCCAGGGCTCGGCCACCGGGTCGGCGCCCAGGGGGAACGGCCCGGCGGGCACGAGCACCGCGTCGGGGCGGACGGGGCGCCCGGGCGGGGTGGGGGTTGCCGTCAGCAGCGGCGCGCCGGTGCGCAGGCCGTGGGTGGCGAGCATCGTCTCGTCGTGCTGGAACTCGTGCTGGGCGACCATCCCGGCGCTGAAGCGGGTGCTGCCGGGCGAGGTGCGCTCGGCGCGCTCCAGGGCGTCCAGCACGCGCCCGCGCACCTCGGCCAGGGCGCGGCGGGAGGCGGTCGCGTCCAGCAGCGGAAGTCGCGTGCGGGTAGCGCGGGGGTGCTCGAAGGCGTCGTACAGGCAGGCGACGGCGGGGTGGAACACGGGGGTCCGGTCGGGGTCGGCGGCCTGCAGGAGCCAGTGCTCCTCCTGCTGGCCGACGTGGGCGAGGTCCCACACGAGCGGGCTCATCAGCGGCGAGTGCTGGGCGGTCAGTTCCGCGTCGTCGGCGTCGGTGAGGGCCAGGGTGGTGCGGCGCGCGGACTCCAGCGCGGCCACGGCGGCGTCCAGGCCGGTCGCGGTGGGGCCGGTCGCGGTGGGGCCGGTCGTGTCGAGGTCGTTCGTGTCGAGGTCGGTCATCGCAGTTCCTCCGCGGTCAGGCAGGCGGTGGGGCCGGAGCGCCGGGCACGGTCCAGGACGAGGTCGGCCGGGCCGCGGCCGGCGGCGGTGAGCTCCGCCCACGCCTCGACTGCGCCGCGCAGCCCGGTGGGGACGGCGGGCAGGGCGGCGGCCAGCACACCGCGCGCGGCGCGGGCCAGGGCGGGGTCGGCCAGGCCGAGGCGGGCGGCGTCGGCGGCGCGGTGCGCGACGGGCTCGGCGGCGGCCGCGGCGGCGTCGGCGGCCCGGTCGTCGTCGACGACGGCGGCGACCACGGCCGCCAGACCCGGCCACCAGGCGGCGGGCACGGCGTCCAGGACGCGGACCTCCAGGAACCCGCGCATCCGCACCGGGGGCCACAGCGTGCTCAGGTGCAGGTCCACGTCGGCGACGGTCGGTGCGCGGCCGTGCAGGCGCCGGCGACCACCGGCCCAGTCGGCCAGCGACACGGGATCGCCCACCGGGCGGCAGGGTGCGTCCTCGCCGTCGCGGACGAGCATGACGGGGGCGGCGAGGGCGAAGTCGGCCCACTCCCCGGCGGGGTCGGGGCCGCCGGTGCCGTCGGCGGGCCGGGTGCAGCGGCCGGGTTCGAGCCGGCGCCACACGCCCTGGCGGGCGCTGCGCTCGCCGGTCGCGCGACCGGCGAGCAGGGGGCTGCACGCAGACAGCGCGGCGAGCACGGGCAGCAGGCGGTGCAGGTGCTCCAGGCGCTGCGGCCACCGGTGGGCCGGGCCGGCTTCGAGGTTCACCTGCAGCGACGCGGTCGAGCACATCATCGCGGCGCCGTCGGCGCCGTGGCCGACGGCGGTGAAGTGCTCGGCCATCGCCGAGTAGCGGGAGCCCGGGTTGACCCGCTCGGGCGGCCGGGCGGGGTCGGTGCCGGTGCTCAGCAGGGCGATGCCGTCGGCGGCGAGGACCGCGTCGACGTGCGCGGCGTCGCGCTGGAGCGCGGCCACGGCGGCTGCGGGACCGGGCAGCGGCGGGCTGGACAGCTCCACCTGGCCGCCGGGTTCGAGGGTGAGGCGGCACCCGGCGGGCGGCTCGACGCCGCGCAGCGCGCCCGTGAGCCGGTCCCAGGGCACCCGCCTCAGCGGAGCGCGCAGGTCGACGGCGTGCCGCTCGAGCTCCAGGCCCACCGTGCCGGGGGTGCCGGCGCGCAGGGCCCCGGCGGCGACCTGCTCGAGGACGGCGGCGACGTCCAGGGGGACGTCGCGGTCCCCCGTGTCGCCCTCGCCCGCGTGTTCGAGGGAGGACAGCGCTGGCACGTGGCCCCTTCCAGGTCCGGACCGGCTCCGAGGAGCCGCGGGTCGGCGTGGGACCACCGCAGTGGCCTCTCCGGGAGCCTCGCACGCCCTCGCGGACCCGGCAAGGCCGTCCCGCACCACCCCGCACCACCCCGCACCACCCCCCAGGGGGGGGGGGGGGGGGGGGGGGGGGGGGGGGGGGGGGGGGGGGGGGGGGGGGGGGGGGGGGGGGGGGGGGGGGGGGGGGGGGGGGGGGGGGGGGGGGGGGGGGGGGGGGGGCGGGCGGGGGGGCGGCCC
>NZ_JBJLRI010000091.1:0-14864 GCF_050871405.1 Kineococcus esterisolvens | reverse complement strand
GGCCCCCCACCGGTGGTGGGGGGCCCCTCGCCGTCGCGGGCGGTCCTCAGGCCGCGGCCGCGCCCTCGATCTCCAGCGCCTTGTCGACGTCGAGGACGAGCAGCAGCGCGTCGTCGAGCTTGTAGGCGCCGCGGATCAGCTCGCGGATCGGGCCGGACAGCGTGTCCGGCGGCGGCTCGAACGTCACGTCGGCGGCCTCGATGACCCCGCCGATCGAGTCGACCAGCAGGCTCCAGACCTCCTCGGCGGCGCGGACCACGACGTTCATCGCGGCCTGCCCCTCGGCGCGGTCGGGCATCCCGAGCCGGCGGCGCAGGTCCAGCGCGGTGACGACCTGCCCGCGCAGGTTGATCAGGCCTGCGACCGCGCGGGGCGCGAGCGGGGCGGGCGTGCGGGGCTGCTCGGTGAGCACCTCCTGCACGCGCCGGACCTCCACGCCGAACAGGTGGCCGGCGAGGGTGAAGGTGGCGTACTGCGTCGACACGTCAGACTCCCAGTCGAGAGGAAGCGGCAGCGAACTCGTTCTGAGCCTGCTCGGAGAAGAAGTGCGGGTCGGCGGCGAGGATCGCCGCGCGGACGTCGAGCAGTTCGGTCACGCGGTCGCGGATGACCGCGGAACCGACCAGGCCGGCGTCGTCGATGTCGCTGCGCGCGTCCTGCCCGGACACGATGTCGACGATCTCGTCGACGACGATCGCGACGGAGCGGCCGCGGGCGGAGTACACGACACCCGGCAGGGACGTGAGCTCCGGCTCGTCGAAGCCGCGCATGCTGCCCAGGTGGTTGGACAGGCGCACCAGCGGCAGGATCTCGCCGCGGTAGCGGACGACCTCGCGGCGCCCGACGCGCTCGATGGAGTCGGTCTTGAACTCCTCCAGGCGCGTGACCACGTCCAGCGGGATCGCGACCCGGCGGTCGTCGCCCAGACCGACCACGAGCAGGCGCTGGCCCTCGCTGGTGGCGGTGGCCGTCGCGGCGGCCTCGGCGGCCACGTGCTCGAGGCCGTCGGCGCGCATGGTGCGCCGCGCCAGCGACTGCACGTCGAGGATCAGCGAGACCCGGCCGTCGCCGGCGATGGTGGCGCCGGCGTAGGTGCCGATCGCCTTGAGCACGCCGGACAGCGGCTTGACGACGATCTCCTCGGTGTCCAGGACCCGGTCGACGACGAGGCCGAAGCGCCGGCCGTCGCACTCCAGGACGGCGATGACGAGCTTGGTGGAGAGTTCCACGCCGGCGGGGCGCTTGAGCTCCAGCACCTCCTCCAGCCGGATCAGCGGCAGCAGCGCACCGCGCAGGCGGTACACCTTGGCGCCGCCGACGTCCTCGATCGCCTTGGCCATGCGCTCGGCGTCCAGGCTGACCAGTTCCAGCAGGTTCACCTGCGGCATGGCGTAGCGCTGCCCGGCGCACTCGACGGTCAGGGCGGGGACGATCGCCAGCGTCAGCGGGATCCGCAGGCGCCAGGTGGTGCCCTGACCGGGGGTGGACTCGACGTCGACCGAGCCGCCGATGCGCTCGATGTTGGTCTTGACGACGTCCATGCCGACGCCGCGGCCGGAGACGTTGGTGACCTTGGCGGCGGTGGAGAAACCGGGCAGGAACAGGAACTGCAGGATGTCGCTGCTGGTGAGGTTCTCCAGCCGGGCCTGGGTGACCAGGCCCTTCTCGACGGCCTTGGCGCCGATGACGGCGGGGTCGATGCCCTTGCCGTCGTCGCGGACCTCGACGACGACCTGGCCGCCCTCGTGCGCGGCGCGCAGCCTCAGGGTGCCGACCTCGTTCTTGCCGGCGGCGCGGCGCACCTCCGGCAGCTCGATGCCGTGGTCGACGGCGTTGCGCACGATGTGGGTCAACGGGTCCTTGACCGCTTCGAGCAGGGTGCGGTCGAGCTCGGTGTCGCCGCCCTCCATCTCCAGCTTGATCTTGCGGCCCAGCATGTTGCCGAGGTCGCGCACGACTCGCGGCAGCTTCGACCACAGGTGGTCGATGGCCTGCATGCGGGTGCGCATGACGGACTCCTGCATCTCGCTGGCGACGAGGTTCAGGCGGTGGCAGGCGCGGGTGAGCTCCTCGTCGCGCAGCCCGGAGGCGCGCTGGAGGATCTGGTTGCGGGCGAGGACGAGCTCGCCGGCCTGGCGGACCAGGGACTCCAGCAGCTCGACGTCCACACGGATGGTGGCCTCGGCGGCGGACCCCTTCTCGGAGGCGGCACCGGCGGGAGCCGCCCCGCCCGCGGGGGCGACGGGGGCGGGAACCGGGGCGGTGACCTCCGCCACGGGCGCGGGCGCCTCGGCCACGGGGACCTCGAGCACGGGGAGCTCGGTCACCGGGACTTCGAGCACGGGGAGCTCGGCCGCGGGCGCCTCGGCCACGGGGACCTCGAGCAGGGGGAGCTCGGGCTCCTCGGCGGCGGCCTCGGGCTCCTCGGCGACCGGCGCGGCCGGCTGGGACGAGACCTCCACGCCGGCGCCGTCGGCGGGCGGCAGGACGGGCTCCTCGCCGTCCAGGACGGCGCGGATCGCGGCGACGACCTGGTCGACCTCGACGGACGCCTCGGCGCCGTTCTCCTCGATGGAGGCCAGCAGCGCACGGATCGTGTCGACCATGCGCAGCAGGACGTCGGTCGTGCCGGGGGTCATGACCAGCTGACCGTCGCGCAGCCGGGCGAGCAGGTTCTCGCCGACGTGGGCGACGGACTCCAGGCGGGAGAAGGCCAGGAAGCCGCTGGTGCCCTTGATCGTGTGGATGGTCCGGAAGACGCTGGCCAGCAGCTCACGGCTGCCGGGCTGCTGCTCCAGCGCGACGAGGTCGGAGTCCAGCTGGTCCAGGTTCTCGTAGCTCTCGACCAGGAATTCCTGGACGATCTCGTCCATGTCGTCCATGCGGTTCCGCTCCGACTCTCGCGACGGGTGATCTAGCGACGGGTGCGGCGGGTCCCCAGCGGGGCGGCCCGTCGCTCGTGGTGCCTGCTTCACCCATCGGCACGAGGGGCGCGGAACTGAAACGGCGGGACGTCCCCGGGCGTGTCGCGCACCCGGCCCGGACGGCGCAGAGGCCGGCACCCGCGGGGGGTGCCGGCCTCTGCGCCGGGAGGGCCGTCCTGGTGTCAGGCGGCGTTGAGCCGGGCGAGCGCCGTCTGCACGAGCGTGATGAGGCTGTGCTTGGTGGCGGCCTTGCTGCGCGCGTCGGTGTAGACGAGCGGCACGTGGTCCGGCACCGCGAGCGCCTCGCGGACGGAGTCCAGGTCGTGCTGTGCCACGCCGTCGAAGCAGTTGACCGCGACGACGAAGGGGATGCCGCGGGACTCGAAGTAGTCCACGGCGGGGAAGCACTGGTCGAGGCGGTCGGTGTCGACGAGCACGACGGCGCCGATGGCGCCCTTGACCAGGTCGTCCCACATGAACAGGAAGCGGTCCTGGCCGGGGGTGCCGAACAGGTACAGCCACAGGTTGCCCGGCAGGGCGATGCGGCCGAAGTCCATGGCGACGGTGGTGGAGGTCTTGCGGTCGGAGTTCAGGCCCGCGTCGTCCACGCCGACCGAGTGCTCGGTCATGGCCGCCTCGGTGCGCAGGGGCTCGATGTCGGAGATCGACCCGATGAAGGTCGTCTTGCCGACGGCGAACCCCCCGGCCACGACGATCTTGACGACGGTGGGCGGGGCGGTGGGCTCCGTGGCCGTCCCCGCTGCGCCTGGCGCGGGGGCGCTCACGTCAGAGCGAGGAAATGCCATTGAGAACACTCTCCAGGACGCTGATGGTGGTCGCGGGTTGGGGGGAGGTGGCCAGCGTGAGGCCGTGGACGCGGATCTTCCCCGAGGTGGCGAGGTCGCTCACCACGACGCGGACGACGCCGACGGGCAGGTGGACGTGCGCGGACAGTTCGGCGATCGACAGGTAGGAGGTCCTGGTGAGTTCCAGGATCCGCCGCCGCTCCGGGGTCATGCCGACCTCCGGTTCCCCCAGCGCCTCCACGAGCGCCTCGACCGGCAGGTCGGTGTTGGTGGGGCGGGTCCGTCCACCGGTGACGGTGTACGGGCGGACGGTGAACTCCTCGGCGTCCTCGTCGTCGTCGGACCAGAGGTCCGCGCTCCCGGCTGCTGTCATGTCGGCGTCACCACCGGGCGCCGGCCGGCGCGGAGACGGGCAGGGCGGCCCGCATCTCCGAGACCAGCTGCGGGGTGAGGACGGTCTCGAAGCGCTGCACCAGCATCGCCATCTCGTAGCCGATGAGGCCGACGTCGCAGCCGGACTCGGCGGACACGGCCAGCACGGAGCCGTCGGAGACGTTCACGAGGAAGAAGAACGAGTCGTCCATCTCGATGATGGCCTGGCGGACCTCGCCGGAGTCCAGCTGGCGGGCGGCGCCGCGGGCGAGGCTGGACACGCCGGAGACGATGGCGGCCAGCTGGTCGCCCGACTCGCGGTGCAGCTGGTCGGACATGGCCATGAGCAGTCCGTCCGCCGAGACGACGACGGTGTGCTGCACCCCGGGGGTGCTGCGGACGAAGTTGTCGAGGAGCCAGCTGAAGTCGGCGGCCTCGGAGCTAAGCGCGGTCACAGGGGGTTCCTCTTCTCGGGGCGGTTCCGGACGTCCGGCGCGTGGTGGGGGTGGGTCGGGTGGTCGTGCGGTCGGGCGGGCGGGTGCCCGTCCCGGTCCCGCGGCCCCCGCCGGGGGCCGCGGGAGGGATCAGGCTCCGCCATCGGTACCGCCGTTCGCGGTGGCGGGGCGCGGCGGCACCGGCTCCCCCTCGGCGCGGCCGCGGGACACGCCGGCCTGGAAGCCGGAGAGCATCGAGCGGACGTCCGCGGGGGCGCGGCGCTGGCGGGCGGCCGCGGGGCGGGCCGCGGCGGGCTTGGCCGCGGCGGGCGTGGCGCCGGCCTGGCGGCGGACCAGCGGCGCGGAGCCGGTGCCCATCGCCGGGTTGAAGCCCTGGCCCTCGGTGAGGGCGGAGAGGGCCTCGGCGGCCAGCGCGTTGCGCTGGCGCAGCGTGTCCCCCACGGTGCGGGCCACGGGGACCGGCGTGGGGAGCGCCTCGGTGGTGGGTGCGGGCAGCGGGGCCGGCGCGGCCTCGGGGGCCGTCGCCTGCGCCGGCACGACCGGCACCACGGGGGCGACGGGCACCACGGGGGCGACGGGCGCCTCCTCGGCGGCGGGCGCGGCCGGGGTGGGCGGCGCCTGCTCCTCGGCCGCGGCCTCCCCCGCACGGCGGCGGGAGGTCCAGAAGGCCTCGGCCGCCGTCCTGGGCGGGGTGGCGGAGTCGCGCACCGCGCGGGGCTTGCGACCGGCGCGGGGCAGGATGTCCTGCGCCGCGGCCAGGGAGGCCGGGGCCTCGGCCTTGCGCTCGCGCTTGGGCATCGCCGGCGCCGAGCCCTCGGCGGGGCTGGGCGCGGAGACCGGCTGCCAGCCCGGCTCGGTGGCCGGGGCGGGGGCTGCGGTGGCGGAGGCCCGGGCCTCCTCGGCGCCGGCGCCACGGGTGGGCTTGCGGCGCGTCGGCAGGCTGCGGCCGCCGGCGGTCACCTGGGGAGCCGGGGCGGCGACCCCGGCCTCGGCGGACGCGCGGGCCGCGGACTGCTCCAGCGTGGCGGAGAGGGTGTCGCCGACGCCGTCCGCGGCGAGCGGGTTCGCCACGATCGTGGAGGCGCCCGCGGGGGCGGCCGGTTCGACGGCGGGCGGGGCCTCAGCGGGTGCCGCGGCGGGTCCCGCCGCGGGTTCCGCCGCGGGTTCCGCGGCCGGCAGGGCCGGGGTGCTCTCGGGAGCCCGGAGGTCCGGGACCTCGGCCGAGACGCTGCCCGGGGAGAAGAGCGCCGGCCCCAGCAGCAGGGTCACCGTGGTGCCCGCGCCCTCGGCGGAGCGGAACGAGACCTCCAGGTCCAGGCGCGCGGCCAGGCGGCCGACGACGTAGAACCCCAGGCGCTGGGCGCCGACGAACTCGCTGGCGCGTCCACCGTCGATGCGCTCGGTGGCGGTGCGCACCTCCTCCCCGCTCATGCCGATGCCGCTGTCGGCGATCGTGACCTCGATGCCGCGCGGGCCCTCGGAGGTGCCGACGACGACGCGCGTGCCGGGGTCGGAGAAGTTGGTGGCGTTCTCCAGGAGCTCGGCGAGCAGGTGCGCCGTGGACAGCGCGAGGTGGCCGACGACCGGCGGGTCCGCCTGCAGGGCCAGGTCGACGCGGTCGTAGTGCTCGATCTCGCCGGCCGCGGTGCGGATGACGTCCGACAGCGGCAGCGGGCGGCGCAGGCGGCGGCCGGTGTTGATGCCGGCCAGGACGAGCAGGGACTCGGCGTTGCGCCGCATCCGGGTCGCCAGGTGGTCGAGGGTGAAGAGGTCCTCGAGGGTGTCGGGGTTCTCCTCGGTGCGCTCCAGCTGGTCCAGGAAGGACAGCTGGCGGGCCAGCAGCGCCTGGTCGCGGCGGGCGACGTTGATGAACATCTCGGCGATGGAGGCGCGCAGCGCCGCCTGCTCGCCGGCGATGCGGAACGTGGCCTCGTTCAGGTCGTTGATGACGTGCGCGACCTGGCCGATCTCGTCGCTGCTGGTGACGGTCAGCGGCGTGAAGTCCACACCGGGGCCCTCACCGGGGGTCTGCATGCGCTCGACCATGCGGGGCAGCTCGTCGCGCACCTCGGTGGCGGCGGCGGACAGGGCGCGCAGGCGGGTGCCGATGCCGCGGGCGGTGCGCACACCGAGGACGGTCGCGGCGACGAGCACCAGGAGGCTGCCGACGGTGATGACCAGGACGTTGCGCAGCACCGCGGCGGAGCGCTCGCTGGCCTCGGCGGCGGCGTCGGCGATGATCGCGTCGGTCGCCTCGTGGTAGGCCTCGATGAGGCCCTCCGAGTGCGCGGTCCAGTCGGCCTCGGACAGGTTCGGGGCGCCGGAGGTGGCGGCGGCGAACAGGTTGCGGTCCTGGTTGACGAACGCCTGGGCGCTGGTGGCGGCCTGGCTCGCCAGGGCGTCGTCGAGCAGCGCCACACCCCCCTCGCCGAGGCGGGAGCGGGCCTGGTCCTCGAAGTACTCCTGCTGGCCGATCGCGTTCAGGCGCAGGTTGCGCACGTCGGTGCCGGCGGTGCCGTTCAGCACCAGCAGGCCGGCGAGCTGCTCCTGGGCGATCTGGTCGATCTGGCGGTGCAGGTACCCCGTGGCGGCCAGGCGGGTGGCGAGGTCGCGGATCGGGGAGTCGTCGGCGACGGCGATGGTCAGGTCCGAGACGGCGCCGTGGATCTGGTTGTAGAGGTCGAAGGTGTTCAGCGCGCTGGTGCGCGAACCGTCCACGGCGGCGCGCAGCTGCGGCAGGGTGCCGGAGACGATGCCGGTCAGTTCCACCACCGCGGTGGCCTTCGCGCCCTCGTCGAACTCGACGCCGGACTCGGCGGCGGCCTCCGTCGCCGCCTGCATGGTGGCGTCGGTGGTGGCGCGGGCGGCGTCGACCTGGGCCTTCAGCTCGTCGCTCGGCACCGTGACGTACTGGACGGAGAGCAGGCGCTCCTCCTGCACGGCGTGCAGCACGGCGTCGTACTCGGTGGAGATGCCGACGTAGTTCGCCAGGTCGCGCTCTTCGTCCGCCTCGAGGATCGAGTCGCTGTCGATGGCCGCGACCGCGGTCATCAGCAGCAGCAGGGGTACCGCGAGGAGGATCAGCAGCTTCGCTCTGATGCTCAGGTTCCGCAGCATGTCAACCTTCCGTAAGCGATGGTGAGCGGTGAGGGGGCTCACCGGTGCTCGAGCAGACGTCTGTCGGATCGGGTCGCCGGCGGCCCGGGGTGAGCGGGTGGGGGTGGAACCGCCCGAACGGACCATCCACGGACGGCGTGTCGACTGGAGGGGGGGCCGTGCAGGTGGTTCCGGTGGGACCGCGGGCGGGTGCCGCGGTGGTGGTGCTGGCCGGTGGCGGAGGCACGCGGTTCGCGGCGCGGGCCGCGGGTGCGGACAAGCTCGCCGCGCCGCTGGGGGGCACCGGCGTGCTGGAGCACCTGCTGGCGCAGCTGAGACCGCGCTGGCCGGTGGTGCTGGTGGGCACGGACCGGGGCGCGGGGGTGCCGGTGGTGCGCGAGGACCCGCCCGGCGGCGGGCCGCTGGCCGGGTTCGCCGCGGGCCTGGCCGCCCTGGACGCCCCGGACGCCCCGGGAACCGCGGGCCGGGAGGCGCCGGTGGTGCTGCTGGGCGGGGACCAGCCGTTCGCGGCGGAGGCCGTGCCCCGGCTGCTGGCGGCGCTGGCGGGTGGCGCGGACGCGGCGGTGGGCGTGGACGGCGGTGGCCGGCGCCAGCCGCTGCTGTCGGCGTACCGGCGCGCGCACGCGCGGTCGGTGCTGGCGGGGCTGCCGGCGGTGACCGGCCGGCCGGTGCGCGAACTGCTCGCGGCGCCCGGCGCGCGCGTGGTGGAGGTGCCCGTCAGCGACCGCGAGCACCTGGACGTCGACGTGCCCGAGGACCTGGCGCGCGCCCGCGCGCTGCTGGGCGGCGGTCCGGGGGCGGGCGGTGCGGCCCGGACGTAGTGTCGCGGCGTGCGCGCCGTGACCGTGGAGGAACCCGGGGGCCCGGAGGCCCTGCGACTGCGAGAGCTGCCGGACCCGGAGCCCGGGCCGGGCGAGGTCCTCGTGCGGGTGGCGGCGGCGGGGGTGAACCGCGCCGACGTGATGCAGCGGCGGGGCAGGTACCCCTCCCCGCCGGGTGCGCCGCCGCACCCGGGCCTGGAGGTGTCCGGGTGGGTGGAGCGCCTCGGCGAGGGCGTGAGCGGCTGGGCGGCGGGCGACGCGGTGTGCGCGCTGCTGGGCGGCGGCGGGTACGCGGAGCTGGTCGCGGTGCCCGTCGGGCAGCTGCTGCCGGTGCCGGCGGGCGTGGGCGTCGTGGACGCCGCCGCGCTGCCGGAGGTGACCGCGACGGTGTGGTCGAACGTGTTCACGCTGGCGGGCCTGCGCCCGGGCGAGCTGCTGCTCGTGCACGGCGGTTCCAGCGGCATCGGCACGATGGCGGTGCAGCTGGCGCGCGCGGTGGGCGCGCGGGTGGCGGTGACGGCCGGCTCGCCGGCCAAGCTGGCCCGGTGCGCGGAGCTGGGTGCGCAGCTGGGCGTGGACTACCGCGAGGAGGACTTCGTCGAGGCCGTGCGGGGCTTCGAGCCGGCGGGCGCCGACGTGGTCCTGGACGTCGTGGGGGCGCCGTACCTGGCGCGCAACCTCGACGTGCTCGCCACGGGCGGGCGGCTGGTGGTGATCGGCACCCAGGGCGGCACCCGCGCCGAGCTGGACCTGGGGCTGCTGCTGGCCAAGCGCGCCTCGGTGCACGCCACGACGCTGCGGGCGCGCCCGGCGGCGGAGAAGGCTGCGATCGTCGCCAGCGTGCGCGACCACGTGTGGCCGCTGGTGGCCGACGGCGCGGTGCGCCCGGTGGTGCACGAGCGGTTCGCGCTGGCCGACGCCGCCCGCGCGCACGAGGTGATGGAGGGCTCCTCGCACGTCGGCAAGCTGCTGCTGACGACCGGCGCGCGGGCGCCCGGCGCGTGACGCCGGAGGAGCTGGCGGCCCGGTTCCCCCCGCAGGTGCTGCGCGACTACGCGCTGGTGGCCGACGGGGCGCGCGGCGCGGTCGTCGGCCCGCGCGGGGACGTGGTGTGGATGTGCGCGCCGGACTGGCACGACGACGCGGTGATCGCCTCGCTGCTCGGCGGGCGCGGCGTGTTCGCGGTGACGCCGGCCCACACGTTCGTGTGGGGCGGCTGGTACGAGGAGGGGACCCTCGTCTTCCACCACCGCTGGACCAGCCGGGGCGACGGGACGGTGGAGTGCCGCGACGCGATGGCGATGCCCAGCGACCCGCACCGGGCCGTGCTGCTGCGGCAGATGCTGGCGGTGGACGGCGACGCCGAGGTCGACGTGGTGCTGGACCTGGGGGCCCGGTTCGGCGCACGGGCGCTGCGCGGGCTGCGCCGCGACGACGACGGCCGCTGGCACGCGCGCACGGACGGGCTGCACGTGCGGTTGTCGGGGCTGCCGGGCGCCGTGGTGGACGGCGGGGTGCTCACCGGGCGGCTGCGGGTGCCGGCGGGCGGCCGGCACGACCTGGTGCTGGAGGTGGGCGACGCGGGGCCGCCCGCACCGGTGGACCCGGACCACGCGTGGGCCTCGACGCTGCACACGTGGCGCTCGGCGGTGCCGGGCATCGCGCACTCGGTGGCGCCGGCGGAGGCGCGGCACTCCTACGCGGTCGTCCGGGGCCTCACCTCCGACGCCGGGGGCATGGTGGCGGCCGCGACGACGTCGCTGCCCGAGCACGCGGGGAACGGCCGCAGCTACGACTACCGCTACGCCTGGGTGCGCGACCAGTGCTACGCGGGGCTGGCGATGGCGGCGTGCGGCGGCCCGTACCCGCTGTTCGACACGCTCGTGGCCTTCGTGGTGCAGCGGGTGCTGGCGGACGGCCCCGGCCTGGTGCCGGCGTACACGGTGCACGGCGCCCCGGTGCCGCCGGAGCGCAGCACGGGCCTGCCCGGGTACCCGGGCGGCTGGGACGTCGTCGGCAACCACGTGCGCTCGCAGTTCCAGCTCGACGTGTTCGGCACGGTGCTGCAGCTGCTGGCCGCGGCGATCGAGCACGACCGGCTCGACGCCGACGGGTGGCGGGCGGTGGACGTGGCGGTCTCCGCGGTCGAGCAGCGCTGGCGGGAGCCCGAGGCGGGCATCTGGGAGCTGGAGGACGACTGGTGGGCGCACTCGCGCCTGGAGTGCGTGGCGGGGCTGCGCAGCATCGCTGCGGTGTGCCCGCCGGCGGACGCGGTGCGGGCGGTGACGCTGGCGGACGCGATCCTCGCGGAGACGTCGCGGCGGTGCCTGCACCCGGACGAGGGCCGGTGGCAGCGCAGCCCGGGCCAGCCGGGGGTGGACGCGGCGCTGCTGCGCCCGGCGCTGCTGGGCGCCACGCCGCTGACCGACCCTCGGCACCGGGCGACGCTGGCCGCCGTGCAGCGCGACCTGGTGACCGACCACCACGTCTACCGCTACTCCCCCGACTCGATGCCGCTGGGCTCGACGGAGGGCGCGTTCCTGCTGTGCGGGTTCCTGCTGGCCGAGGCGCTGCACGCGGACGGGCAGCAGGTGGAGGCGTTCCGGTTCTTCGAGCGCAACCGGGCCGCGTGCGGACCGCCCGCGCTGCTGGCCGAGGAGTGGGACGTGGACCAGCGCCAGCTGCGCGGCAACCTGCCGCAGGCCTTCGTCCACGCGGCCCTGCTGCACAGCTCGGTCCGTCTGGGCACCTGAGCCGTACCGGCTCCCCGGACCTGTCAGGGGGCGGCCTCGAGGCGCTCCCCCGACCCGGCGGACGGACGCGCCGTCGTCGCCGTGATCACGGACGAGGGCCGGCGGCTGCACGAGCGGCCGCAGGAAGAGCGGTCGGCACCGATCCAGGAGCACCTCGACGAACCGGCACCGCAGGACACGGCCGCGCTGGAGGTGCCGAACCCCCGCCGCTACGCGGCGGGGCAGGGCACCTCCCTCACCGGCACCTGGGTGCAGCGCGTCGCGCAGTCCCGGCTGGTGCTCGAGCTCACCGGTTCGGGCACCGCCGTGGGCCCGGCCGTCCGCGTCCCGGCCAGCTCCGGGAGGGTTTCGCGCACGTCCGCCGGACCCCGGAGCTCGCCGTGCCCCTGCTCATGACGGCGATCGTCGGGTGCCTGGCCTTCGAGTTCCAGATCGCCCTGCCGGTCGTCGCCCGGGAGACCTTCGGCGACGGGCCGACGACCTGCGGGCTGCTCACCGCGGCGCCGTCCCTGCCGCTCGCACTGGCCGCCCTCACGGTGACGGGAGCCGTCAGCGTGGCCTTGCAGTCGACGGGGAACACCACCCCGCAGCTGAACTCCCTCCCCGTCCGTGCGGGGCAGGGTGATGGCCCCGTGGTCGGTCGCCTTCCTCGGCTCGACCCCGTGGGCGGACCGGTCGCCGGGCTGGTCAGCGACTGGTGGGGCGGCCGCGAACTCGTCCTCACGCACCGGACGCGCCGTCACGACCTCGTGAACGTGAGGTGGGTGACGCCGCTGGGTGCCGAGACCACCTCGACGTCGTAGTCCGCCTCCAGCGCTTCGAGGCCGTCCCAGAACCGCACCCCGCGGCCGAGCACGACCGGCACCTGGACCAGGTGGACGTGGTCGACGAGCCCCGCGGCGATGAAGTCGCGGGCGACAGTCGGGCCGCCCCCGATGCGGACGTCCCGGCCGGCTGCCGCTTCGCGCGCGGTGTCGAGGGCCTCGGCCGGCGAAGCGTCGAGGAAGTGGAACGTCGTCCCACCGGCCATCTCGATCGGCGACCGCGGCCGGTGGGTGAGCACGAAGGTGGGCGTGTGGAACGGCGGGTTCGGGCCCCACCACCCCTTCCAGTCGGCGTCGTCCTGCCAGCCCGGGGGGCCGAACTTGCCCGCGCCCATGATCTCGGCACCGATGCCCGGCTCGTGCTGCCGGGCGAACGCGTCGTCGATGCCGACGGTGCCGCCCTCGCGCCCCAGGATCGGGGCGCCGAAGCGGGTGGCGATCATCCACTCGTGCAGCCGGTGGCCGGCGTGCCCCATCGGGGTCTCGGCGGACTGCGGTTCACCGGTGGCGAACCCGTCCAGCGACATCGAGAGGTTGTGGATGCGGGTCCGTGTCATCTGCTCGCTCCGTCCGTCGGGGGTCCGGCTCCACGATCGCTGCGACGCCCACGCGGCGGGGACGGCGCTCCCGCCCCCGCGTCGTCGGCGGCCGTCGCCCACCCCGCTCAGGCGGGGGCGGAGACGTCGGCCATCCAGTCGACCCCGAACCGGTCGGTGAGGGCGCCGTACTGGTCGCCCCACACCTGCGCCGCCAGCACGGTGCCCGGCGGGTCCGGGCGCACCCCCTCGAGACCCGGCGCCGTCGCGGAACTCACCGGTGCCCGGGCACGGGCCACCGCGCGACCGCGGGGGCGTCGGACCGCTCTCAGGAGGACGGTTCGTGTCCGCCTCGCCCGCTGCTGTCCCCCGGACCTGCCCACGCGCACCGGCCGCCCAGCGCTGCGGCCGCTGTCGCTGCTGCGCGAGGCCCCGGCCGAGGAAGGGCCGTCCCTGCGTCACGTCGTCGAGTCGGTCGTGCGCGCGTGGGCCGTGCCGGCGGCGACTGCCCGCCGACCGGCGCTCCGTCTGCGGCGTCGTTGCTCGTGGGCGGTTAGGCCGAGGTGGGCCGGTCGGCGGGCATCGTGGGCACCCCGGTGGGCGGGGTCCCGCCGGGTGCGCCGGTGGGCGGGGTTCCACCCGTCCCGCCGCCCGTCCCGCTCCCCCCGCCGCCGGCGGGGGGAGCGGAGCCGGCGGCGGGGGTGGTGGAGGTGTCCACGCCGACGGTCAAGGAGACCTGGTAGCCGTTGGTGACGTCGCCGGTGACGGTGGCCAGTTGGCTGGCGGCGGAGTCGTCGCTGAAGACGTTGTCGCTGGCCAGGGTGACGTTGGCCAGGTTGGTGACGGACTGCTCGTAGCCGGTGGTGGCGTAGACGGTGTCGCAGACGTCCTCGGGCAGGGCGACCTGGGAGGTGGCGACGGCGTTGGTGGCGTCGGTGATGGAGTCCACGTCGGGGTAGACCTCGAAGTGGACGTGCGGCCAGCGCCCGGAGTAGCAGGCGGGGAAGATGCTGGTGAACGTCACCTCGCCGTTCGCGTCGGCCACCTGAACCCCGCGCAGGTAGTTCTCGTTCTCGATGCCGGAGGAGTACAGGGAGTAGTTGCCGTCGCGGTCGCAGTGCCAGACGTAGACGGCCACGCCCTCGAAGGGCACGTCGCCTTCGAGCATGTCGACGATGCTCAGCGTCAGCGTCACGGGCACGCCTTCGGCGGTGGTGGTCGAGGTGCCGAAGGAGGAGCGGATGTCGGAGCGGACCACGCCGGACTGGGTGAGCACGTTGGCCCCGTTGGAGCCGTCGCCGGGGTAGGGGCCGGCGGTCTCGTCGGGGATCTCGCTCAGCGACGAGGACGTCGTCGCCGACGCGGTGCTCTCCGCCTCGGCTTCCGAGCCGCAGGCGGCCAGGGTCAGACCGGCCGCGCCCAGGCCCAGCACGCCCAGCACGCGGCGGCGGTCGAGCCCGCGCTGGTGCATGGTGGCGATGTCGAAGGCCAGGCCCTGGTCGTCGACGTCCTCGTCCTGGCGCGGCAGGGTGCGGCCCTGGTAGGTGCGCAGAACCCGCCGTGCCCGGCTCTGCCGATCCTGCTGACCGGTGTCGTCGCTCTTCTCGTTCACCCGCACAGCATCGGCGGCGAGGACACGGACCGGACAAGGTTCCGCTGTGGCGTGCCTGTGAGCAGTGCCGAGGCCGGTGACCGCAGCCAGGCGACCGACTCCCGACCACCCGCGGTCGGGTGCGTGGGGACGGTTGCGGGCCGCGGACGTGACGACGTCCACGCCAGCCCCCCGCGGGGCAGCGAGGCCCCGCACGTCTCCCTCGGAGGATCCCGTGCTCGATCCCGTGCTCGATCCCGTCCGCGCCACCCCACACCGGCCATCCTGCGACGGCGCCCACGGAGGCTCTGGTGTGTCCCGCTCTGCGGCGTTGCCCTGCTCTGGCCGCTGGGGGCCGGTCAGGTGGGCAGGGTGCCGGTGGCGTCGCGGATGACCGTGCCGTCGCTCAGGGTGAGGTCGTACGTGAGCAGCAGGGTGGAGCGGTCCGGGCCGCTGGGTGCGGCGGTCTCGTCGCGGAAGGCGGGCCCGGGCCACCAGGCCACGTAGCGGCCCTGGCGCACCGTGGCCTGCACGGTGCAGCTGCCGGCGTGGATGGTGACGCCTGCGACGTCGGTGCCGGCGGCGCCACTGGTGATGGAGACGCGTTCGACGTCCGAGATCGTGCTCTGGGAGATCGCGCCCCGGGTGTAGCCGCGGGCCGGGGC
>NZ_JBJLRI010000090.1:0-15007 GCF_050871405.1 Kineococcus esterisolvens | reverse complement strand
GGGTGCGTCGCACCCGGGGCCCGAGCCGTCGCGGCGCGTTCAGACGCGGTTGACCGCCAGCACCTCGCTGGTGCCGTCGTCGTGCAGGCGCAGCAGCGTGCGGGAGGCGGGGTCGACGCGGATGCGGCGCTGCAGGTGCGCCCCGCAGCCCAGGCAGTCGCGCAGCAGCGCCCGCAGGGGGTCGCCGTGGGTGACCAGCACGACCCGCTTGCCGGCCCAGCGCGCGCGCAGCGCCGCCGCCGCCTGCCGCACCCTGCGCTCCACCGCGACCAGCGGCTCCCCGCCCGGCGGCGCCACGGCCGGGTCCTGGGACCAGGCGGCGAACTCCGCCGGCCAGCGGCGCACGACCTCCGCGGCGGTGAACCCGTCCCAGTCGCCGAAGTCGGTCTCGTCCCACTGGGGGTCCACCAGCACCGGCGCGCCGGTGCGCTCGGCGATGGCCTCGGCGGTCTGCCGGGAGCGGCGCATCGTGGAGCTGATGACGACGTCGGCGCCGCGCACCTCAGCGCACTCCGCGGCCCGGCGGGCCTCGACCAGCCCGGACTCCGACAGGCCGGGGTCCTCGCCGTAGCGGCCGGACAGGCGCCGCTGCTCGGTCAGGGGCGTGGAGGCGTGCCGCACGATCACGAGGTCCAGCGGTTCACCGCCGCCGCCGGCGGGCGCGGCCGGGGCAGCCGCGGGCACGGCGGGGGTGGCGGCGGGGGGGACGGCAGGGGCGGCACCGGGGGCGGTGGTGGTGCGCTGCCACGTCCGCCCGGCGGCCGCGGCGTCCATCGCCTCGTTGGCCAGCCGGTCCGCGTGCGAGTTCTGCGCGCGCGGGATCCAGCCGTAGTCGACGCGCCCGGCGGGCAGCACCGCGCGGGCCTCCTCCGCCAGGCGGCGCATGTCGGCGTGCTTGACCTGCCAGCGCCCCGACATCTGCTCCACGACGAGCTTGGAGTCCATGCGGACCTCCACGTCCGCCCCCGGGTCGACCTCGGCGGCGGCGCGCAGGCCCGCCAGCAGCCCGCGGTACTCGGCGACGTTGTTGGTGGCCCGGCCGATGGACTCGGCGACCTCGGCCAGCACCTCGCCGGTCGCGGCGTCCTTGACGACCGCGCCGTACCCGGCCGGGCCGGGGTTCCCGCGCGAGCCCCCGTCGGCCTCGACGCGCAGCCGGCGGCCGGCGCTCACAGACCGGACTCGCCGGTGCGCACGAGGATGCGCCCGCACTCCTCGCAGAAGACGACGTCGTCGGCGGCGGCCGCACGCAGGGCCGCGATGTCGGAGGCGTTCAGCTCCAGGCGGCAGCCCTCGCAGCGGCGGCTGCGCAGCAGGGCCGCACCCACCCCGCCGCGCGGGGCGCGGGTCTTCTCGTACAGCTGCACGAGCGCCGGCTCGATGCCGGAGGCGATGGCCTCGCGGCGGGCGAGGGCGGCGCGCTCCTCGTCGGCGACCTCCGCCAGGACGGCGTCGCGGCGCCGGGTGACGTCCTCGGCCTGCTCGGCCAGCTCGCCGTCGGTGGTGGCCAGCTCGGCGGCGGCGAACTGCGCCTGCTCCAGCTTCTCCATCGCCTCCAGCTCGGCCTCCTCCAGCACGCCCTGGCGGCGGACCAGGGACTCCAGCTCGTGCTGCAGCCCCTGCAGGTCCTTGGCGCTTCCGCTGCCGGCGTTCAGGCGCGCGGTGTTGCGGGCCGCCCGGTCGCGCACCTGCGCGACGTCGGCCTCGGCCTTGGCCACGGCGCGCTCGCCGTCGCTGACGAGCGTGCGGGCCGCCACCAGCACGTCGCCGACGCGGCGCCGCTCGGCGAGCAGGGAGTCCAGCTCCGCCTGCTCGGGGACGGTCGCGCGCCGGTGCGCCAGCTGCGCCAGCCGGATGTCGACGGCCTGCAGGTCCAGCAGCTTCTGCTGGTCGATCGCCGGGGCCTTGGGCATCCGCCGGGTCACTCTCCTCGACTGGGGACGCGCAGCACCCAGGGGTCGGTGCGCGTGGTGGACACGTGGGCGTCCACGGTACGGCCGCGCGCGGCCAGCCCCGTCACCAGGCGGTCGGCGCACCCGGCCAGCCACGGCCACTCGCTGGCCCAGTGCGCCACGTCCACCAGGTGCGGGGTGCCCGAGGCGCCGAAGGCGGCGCTCTCGCGCGCCTCCGAGGCCGGGTGGTGGCGCAGGTCCGCGGTGACGAAGACGTCGGCGCCGCTGGCCCGCACCTGCGCGAACAGGCTGTCGCCGGACCCGCCGCACACGGCGACCCGGTGCACGAGCGCGTCGGGGTCCCCGGCGACCCGCACGCCCTGCTCCGTGGCGGGCAGCGCCTGGGCGACGCGCTCGGCGAAGTCCGCCAGCCGCTCGGGGGCGGGCAGGGTGCCGACGCGGCCGATGCCGAGCTCGGGCCTGCCCGGCTCGGCGGCGAGGGGCTCCAGCGGCTCGAGGCCGTCCAGGTCCAGCACCCGGGCCAGCGCGTCGGAGACGCCGGGGGCGGCGGCGTCGGCGTTGGTGTGAGCGACGTGCAGGGCGCAACCGGCCTCCACGAGGCGGTGCACCAGGCGCCCCTTGGCGGTGGTGGCCGCCACGGAGGACACCGGCCGCAGCAGCAGCGGGTGGTGCACCAGGAGCAGGTCGGCCCCGGCGGCCAGAGCCTCGTCGACGACGGCCTCCACGGGGTCCACGGCCAGCAGGACGCGCGAGACGCGCCGCGCCGGGTCGCCGCAGACGAGCCCCACCGCGTCCCACGGCTGCGCCCACCGCTCGGGGTGCAGCGCCTCGAGCACCTCGAGGACCTCGCCGAGGGTGGGGGCCTGCCCCGGTGGCGCGGGCGCCGGCGTGCTCGCGGGGGTCGTCGCGGGGGTCGTCGTGGCCACGGGCGCACCCTAGCGGCGGTGGGCCCGGCCGGGATCGAACCGACGACGGCCGCGGTGTAAGCGCGGTGCTCTACCAGCTGAGCTACGGGCCCGCACCGGCGCAGGGCCGGGCGGCGCCCACGGTAGTGCCTCGGCCGGCGGGTGCCGCCTCAGCCGGGGGCGGCGAGCGCCGCCAGCGCCCCCCGGTGCGCCGCCAGGGAGCGCGGCGCGTGCGCGGGGCTGCGCAGCGTCCACACCACCCGGCCGTCGCGCACCAGGAGGGACAGCCGCTCGCTGACGCCCAGCTCCTCGTCGAAGGCGCCCAGGGCCCGCGAGACGGCCCCGTGGGGCCAGAAGTCGGACAGCAGCGGGAACGGGTAGAGCCGGTCCTCCCCCCACGCCCGCAGCGCGGGCACCGGGTCGCACGACAGGGCCGCCAGCTGGACGCCGGCGTCGTCGAACCGGTCGACGTCGTACGCCAGCGCCCCCAGCTCGGCGGTGCAGTGCGTCGAGAACGCGGCGGGCACGAGGACGAGCAGCGCGGGCCCCTCGGACCACAGCTCCGCCAGCCGCAACGGCTCACCGTGCTGGTCGCGCACCAGCGCCCCCGGGACGGGGAAGGGCGTGGGTGCCACGGCGACCCGGCCCGCCGCGCTCAGCGGCGGCCGCTCTTCGGCGTGGTCATGCGGGTGCCGGCCCAGTTGGCGCTGGCGCTCACGCTGGAGGTGGCGTGCAGGCCCGCGGTGGGGGCCGCCTCGTCGATCTCCGCGGCGGGCACGTGACCGGGGCGTCCCTTCTTGGGCGTCAGCAGCCAGACGATGCCGCCGTCGGCGAGGTTGGTGATGGCGTCCACGAGGGCGTCCACGAGGTCACCGTCCCCCTCGCGGTACCAGCAGAGGACGACGTCGGCGACGTCGTCGGCGTCCTCGTCGAGCAGTTCGCTGCCGACGAGCTCCTCGACGGCGACCCGGAAGTCGTCGTCGACCTGCTCGTCCCAGCCGAACTCCTGCACGAGCTGGCCGGGCTTGAAGCCCAGCTTGGCCACTGCCGCCGTGTCGGCGGCAGGGTCCGTGGTCGCGCCCACGTGCTGTCCTGCCTTCCCTCTGCCCCGCTGCGGGGGTGTCGTCCGTGCTCCGTGACCTCCTAGTCCAGCCCACCGGGCCCCCCGCGCGCAAGGCGGCACCCCCCGCGCGCCGATCACGTGACCTCCACGTGACCTCCCCGCGGCGGGCGGGGAGGCCCTCGCCGTGGCAGCCTGGCGCCGTGGGACGGGTCACGACGCGCACGCGCACGCACCGGCTGGACCTGCGCCCGGGCGGGGCCGCCAGCACGCGCGTCGACGCCCTGGCGGTGGAGGAGCCGCTGCAGATCGAGGTCGCCGGGGAGCAGCTGACGGTGACGATGCGCACCCCGGGCGACGACGTGGACCTCGTCCTGGGCTTCCTGCACGCCGAGGGGCTGCTGGCCGGGGCGGCCGACGTCGTGGCGCTGCGGCACTGCACCGACGTGGGCGAGGACGGCCGGCCGACCTACAACGTGGCGCAGGTCACCCCTCGGGCCGGCAGCCGGCTGGCGGGCGAGCGGACCGCGCGTGCCTTCACCACCACGTCGGCGTGCGGGGTGTGCGGTTCGGCGAGCGTCCAGGAGGTGCTGGCGCGGGTGCCCGCGCCCCTGGCCGGCGACGACGTCCGGGTGGACCCGGCGGTGCTCGCGGCGCTGCCCGCGGCGCTGCGGGCGCACCAGTCCGCCTTCGAGCGCACCGGCGGCCTGCACGCGGCGGGGCTGTTCGACGCCTCCGGCCGGCTGCTGTGCCTGCGCGAGGACGTCGGGCGGCACAACGCGGTCGACAAGGTCGTGGGCTGGGCGCTGCGCTCCGGTGCGCTGCCGCTGCGCGGGTGCGTGCTGGTGGTCAGCGGCCGCGCCTCCTTCGAGCTGGTCCAGAAGGCGGCGATGGCCGGGGTGCCGGTGCTGGCGGCGGTCTCGGCGCCCTCCTCGCTGGCGGTGTCGCTGGCCCGGGAGGCCGGCATGACCCTGGTGGGGTTCCTGCGGCCGCCGACGGCCAACGCGTACGCGGGCGCCCACCGGCTGCTGCCGGCACCGGACGAGCGGGTCCCGGGTGCGGTGGTGGCGTCGGGGGCGGAATAACCTGGTCGGGTGCCCGCTGACCGCGGGCCGACGGACGACAGCGGGAGGACCACCACCGTGGCCAGACGCGACGACGCGGGGACCGGCCCCGCGGGGCTCGGCCCCATCCTCAACGGGATGCCCAGCCAGCTGCCCGACATCGACCCCGAGGAGACCGCGGAGTGGCTGGCCTCCCTCGACGGGGTGGTCGACGAGCGCGGCAAGAACCGCGCCCGCTACCTCATGCTGCAGCTGCTGCAGCGGGCCCGCGAGCAGCAGGTGGGCGTCCCCAGCCTCACCGCGACGGACTACATCAACACCATCGGCCCGGAGTCCGAGCCCTGGTTCCCCGGCGACGAGGAGATCGAGCGCCGCTACCGGGCCTGGATCCGCTGGAACGCCGCCGTCATGGTGCACCGGGCGCAGCGGCCCGACATCGGCGTCGGCGGGCACATCTCGACCTACGCGTCCTCCGCGACGCTGTACGAGGTGGGCTTCAACCACTTCTTCCGCGGCAAGGACCACGCCGGCGGCGGTGACCAGGTCTTCATCCAGGGCCACGCCTCCCCCGGCGTGTACGCCCGCGCCTTCCTCGAGGGCCGCCTGAGCAGCGAGCAGCTCGACGGGTTCCGCCAGGAGGTCTCCGCGGCGCCGAACGGGCTGTCGTCCTACCCGCACCCGCGCCTGATGCCGGACTTCTGGGAGTTCCCGACCGTCTCGATGGGCCTGGGCCCGGCGAACGCGATCTACCAGGCGCAGTTCAACAAGTACCTCCACAACCGCGGCATCAAGGACACCTCCCAGCAGCACGTCTGGGCGTTCCTGGGCGACGGCGAGATGGACGAGCCGGAGTCGCGCGGCTTCGCGCAGCTGGCGGCGTACGAGGAGCTGGACAACCTCACGTTCGTCGTCAACTGCAACCTGCAGCGCCTGGACGGCCCGGTGCGCGGCAACGGCAAGATCGTGCAGGAGCTGGAGGCGTTCTTCCGCGGCGCGGGCTGGAACGTCGTCAAGGTCCTGTGGGGCCGCGAGTGGGACCCGCTGCTGGCCGCCGACGCCCAGGGCGCGCTGGTGAACCTGATGAACGCCACCCCCGACGGGGACTACCAGACGTTCAAGGCGGAGAACGGCGCGTTCGTCCGGGAGAACTTCTTCGGGCGCGACGAGCGCACCGCCAAGCTCGTCGCCGGCATGAGCGACGACGAGATCTGGTCGCTCAAGCGCGGCGGCCACGACTACCGGAAGGTCTACGCGGCCTACCGGGCGGCGACCCAGCACACGGGGCAGCCCACGGTGATCCTGGCCAAGACCATCAAGGGGTACGGCCTCGGTCCCCACTTCGCGGGCCGCAACGCGACCCACCAGATGAAGAAGCTGACGCTGGAGGACCTCAAGCTCCTGCGCGACTCGCTGCGCATCCCGATCAGCGACGAGCAGCTGGAGAAGGACCCCTACCGCCCGCCGTACTTCCACCCCGGCGACGGGGACGAGGCCATCCAGTACCTGCGCAAGCGCCGCGCCGACCTGGGCGGGGCGGTGCCGCAGCGCCGCGTGCAGCACGCGCCGCTGCACCTGCCCACCGACGACGCCTACAAGATCGCCGCGAAGGGCTCGGGCAAGCAGGAGATCGCCACCACCATGGCGTTCGTCCGGTTGCTGAAGGACCTCATGCGCGACAAGGAGTTCGGCAAGCGCGTGGTGCCGATTATCCCGGACGAGGCCCGCACGTTCGGCATGGACTCGCTGTTCCCGACGATCAAAATCTACAACCCGCACGGGCAGAACTACACGTCGGTGGACCGCGAGCTGATGCTCGCCTACAAGGAGTCGGCGCAGGGCCAGATCCTGCACGTCGGCATCAACGAGGGCGGCTCGGTCGCGGCGTTCACGGCGGCCGGCTCCTCCTACGCCACCCACGGCGAGCCGATGGTGCCGCTGTACATCTTCTACTCGATGTTCGGCTTCCAGCGGACCGGCGACAACCTGTGGGCAGCGGCCGACACCATGGCGCGCGGCTTCCTCGTCGGCGCCACCGCGGGCCGGACGACCTTGACGGGCGAGGGCCTCCAGCACGGCGACGGGCACTCGCTCCTGCTGGCCTCGACCAACCCCGCGGTGGTCTCCTACGACCCGGCGTACGCCTACGAGATCGGGCACATCGTCAAGGACGGCCTGCGCCGCATGTACGGCGAGGACCCCGAGAACGTCATGTACTACCTGACGGTCTACAACGAGCCGATGGTGCAGCCGGCGCAGCCCGAGGACGTCGACGTGGAGGGCATCCTGCGCGGGATGCACCGCGTCTCCACCGGCTCGGGCGAGGGGCCGCGCGCCCAGCTGCTCGCCTCGGGCGTCGGGGTACCGTGGGCCCTGGAGGCCCAGGCGCTGCTGAAGGACGACTTCGGCGTCGTCGCCGACGTGTGGTCGGTGACCAGCTGGAACGAGCTGCGCCGCGACGGCCTGGACTGCGACGAGCACGCGTTCCTCAACCCCGGCGACGACTCGCGGGTACCGTTCGTCACGCAGAAGCTGAAGGACGCCCCCGGCCCCGTCGTGGCCGTCAGCGACTGGATGCGCGCCGTACCGGACCAGATCCGCCAGTGGGTCCCCGGCGACTTCGCCTCGCTGGGTGCCGACGGGTTCGGCGTCTCCGACACCCGCGCCGCCGCGCGGCGCTACTTCCACATCGACGGCCCGTCGGTGGCGGTGCGCACCCTGGAGATGCTCGCCCGCCGCGGCGAGGTCGACTGGCGCGCTCCGGGCCAGGCGATCGAGAAGTACCAGCTGCACGACGTGCGCGCCGGCCGCAGCGGCAACGCCGGTGGGGAGAGCTGACCGCTCCCCCACCACGGCCCCGGGGCCCTGCACCGCTCGCCGGTGCGGGGCCCCCGGTGCGTCCCGGGCCGCGTGTACGGCGCTGGCAGGACCCTGACGCGCCCGGCGGCGCGCTGCCCACCGCGCTCGACGCGGTTCCGCCGGGCGGCCGGCACGGTGAGGCTGGCAGGGACACCCCGCACCGGCTCCCGGAGGACCCGTGGCCTCGCCGCCCGACACCGCGCTCGACGCGCCGACGCAGCCGCCCAGCGCCTCGCCCGCGCAGCTGCGCGCGCTGCTGGTGCTGCTGTGCACCCCCCTGGGCCTGGTGATCGCCGCGAACTCCTCTCTGGCGCTGGCGCTGCCCTCCGTGGGCGCGGACCTGCGCGCCGACCAGAGCGCCCTGACGTGGGCCGTGGACGCCTACTCGCTGTTCTTCGCCGCGCTGCTGCTGCCCGCCGGCATCGCCGCCGACCGCTTCGGACAGCGCACCCTGCTGGTGTGCGGGCTGCTGGTGTTCGGCGCGGGGAACCTCGCCTCGGCGTTCACCACCTCGGCGGAGGCGCTCATCGCGCTGCGGGCGGTGGCCGGGGTGGGCGCGGCGGCGGTCTTCCCGGTGACGCTGTCGGCCCTGGTGTCGGCCTACCCGCCCGAGCGGCGCGGCTTCGCGATCGCCGTGTGGTCGGGCGTCAGCGCGGGCGGCTCGGTGGTGGGCCTGCTGGCCGCGGGGGCGCTGCTGGAGCTGTTCTGGTGGGGCAGCGTGCAGGTGCTCTTCGGCGTCGCGGCCGCGCTGCTGGTTCCCGGCGTGCTCGTGCTGGTCGCGCAGGAGCGCAACCCGCACCTGTCGCTGGACCTGCCGGGCGCGCTGTTGGCCGTGGTGGCGTTGTCCGGGACCGTGTTCGCGGTCCTGGAGGCCCCCGTGCACGGCTGGACGTCGGCGTGGGTGCTGCTGCCGCTGGCCGTCGGGGTGGCCGGCGGCGCCGGCTTCGTGCTGCGCGAGCTGGGCACCGCCGAGCCGGCCCTGGACGTGCGCCTGTTCCGCAGCCGCGGACTGGCGGTCGGCAGCCTGCTGGTGGTGGCGCAGTTCTTCACCGCCCTCGGGCTCTTCACGCTGCTGCCCCAGTACCTGCAGATCGTGCCGGGGTACTCCCCGCTGCAGGCCGCGCTGGTGCTGCTGGCGCTGTCGGTGGGCGCCGGCGTCGGGTCCGCGGTGACGGGCGCGCGCGGCGCGGGCTGGGGCCGGCGCGGGCCCGCCGCCGCGGGCCTGCTGCTCATGTCGGCCGGGTTCCTGGGCCTGGCGATGGCGGCGGGGACGGGCCGGCTGTGGCAGGTGCTCGCGGGGCTGGTGGTGTTCGGCGCGGGGTTCGGCGCCTCGATGATCCCCGGCACCTCGCTGATCCTGGAGGGCCTGCCGCCCGAGCGCCGCTCGGTGGCCAGCGCCGTCAACGACATCACCCGTGAGGTCGGGGGCGTCCTGGGCATCGCGGTGATGTCCAGCGTCCTGGTCGCCACCTACCGCGAGGACCTGCTGCCGGCCCTCGCACTCGTCCCGCCCCCCCTGGCGGAGGTGGCCCTGGGCGGGGCCGGGCCGGCGCAGGCGGCTGCGCAGGCCCTGGGACCTGCCGGCGAGGCGCTGCGCCTGGCGGCCGCCGACGCGTTCGCCGCCGGGTTCGCCGACGCCTTCGTCCTGGCCTCCGGCGTGCTGGCGGTGGCGGCCCTGACCTGCGGCGCGCTGGCGCCGAGCCGGCGCCCGCCGGGGCGCCACGTCCGGGGGCGCGGGCGCGCCCGTCCGGGCGGGGGCGCCCCCGGCTCCTCCTCGCACGCGGCCCGCACCCCGCGGCCACGAGCTCCGGACCCCGCCGGCTGAGCGGAGTCCCACCCGGGCACCCGCCAGGAGCGGACCGCCCGGGGCAAACCGATCCCGAGCACAGGAGACGACCGTGCGAGTTCTCATCAGCAGCCTGCCCGCCTTCGGGCACGTGTACCCGGTGATGCCGACGGCCGAGGCGCTGCGCGCCGCCGGCCACGAGGTGGTGATCGCCACGGGAGGTCCTCCGGCGGACCGGCTCGGCGCGGCAGGCTGGAAGGTCGAGCGGGTCGACGCCGACATCCAGGCCGCCGTCGGGCGGGTGATGCGGGCGCGGCCGGAGCTGGCGCGCCTGGAGCCGCGCGAGCGCTGGCGGGTCGCGGCCGCGATGTTCGGCGAGGTCCTGGCCGCGACCGTGGACGAGCAGCTGACCCCGGTGCTCCGCAGCACCCGGCCCGACCTGGTCGTGTACGAGGAGCTGGCGATGGGTGCCGCGGTGGCGGCGGCCCGCACGGGCGTCCCCGCCGTGCGCCACGGGGTCGGCCCCTGGTCGCCGCCGCCCATGGAGGCCGCCTGCGCCGCCTCGCTGGTGGAGCTGGGCCGGCGCAGCGAGGGCGGTGAGCGCGTGCCGGACGGGCCGGAGGTGTTCGGCAGGCTCCACCTGGACGTGTGGCCGGCCGCGCTGGGGCGGCCGGACGCGCGACTGCCGATCCCGAGCACCCCGGTCCGGCCGCAGGCGTGGAGCGAGGACGAGCAGCCGGCTCCGGGGTGGCTGAGCGCCTCCCGCTCCCGCCCCGTGGTGTACCTGACGCTGGGCACCGTGTCCGCCGGGGAGGCGCAGGTGCTGCGCGACGTGCTGGCGGGGCTGCGCGGCCTGGACGTGGACGTGCTGGCGGCGATCGGTTCGTCCCTGGACCCCGCCGAACTGGGCCCCCTGGCCCCCGGCGTCCACCTGGAGGCGTTCGTGCCGGCGGCGCGGGTGTTCGGGCTGGTGGACGTGGTGATCCACCACGGCGGCAGCGGGACGTTGCTCGGCGCCTCCGCGGCGGGACTGCCGCAGCTGGCGCTGCCGCAGCGAGCGCACGACCAGTTCCCCAACGCGGCCGCCCTGCGGGCGCAGGGCTGCGGCCTGGCCCTGCAGCCCGGGGAGGTGAGCCCGCACGCCGTGCACGACGCGGTGGGACGTCTGCTGTCCGACTCCGTGCACCGCGATGCGGCCCGCGTGCTGGCGGCGCAGATTGCCGCGGCACCGGGTCCGGACGCGGTGGTGGACGTCCTGGCGGCGCTGGTGACCTGACCGCGGTTCCGCCGAGCGGCGGCTCGAGCCGAGGTGCCGCGCGAGGGCTGCTGGACGAGCCGAGCTGCAGGTTCCTGCCACGCTCCGGGAACCCGCCGCGCGGACCGCGGCGGGTTCCTAGCCTCGGCGCAGCGGCGAGGGTGCCTCGCCCCGTCCGAGGAGCCCTGATGACTTTCCGGAAGCGTTCCACCCGTGCGTTCGCGCTCGCCCTGCTGGTCGTCGCAACATCGGCGGTGCAGCCGGTGACGGCCGGGGCCGCCCCGCCGCAGGAGCGGCTGGAGACCCGGTCGGCGCCGCTGCTGCGTTCCGGTGGCCTGCAGTTCAAGGACCTGAACCGCAACGGTGCCCTCGACCGCTACGAGGACTGGAGGCGCAAGCCCTTCGAGCGCGCGGCGCACCTGGTGTCCCTGATGACCTTGCGGGAGAAGGCGGCCACCATGGTGCACGGCACCGCCCCCACACCGTGGGGTCCGGTGGCGGTGAGCCCGTCCTACGACCTGGCCGCCACGCGCCGGATCATCAGCGACCTCGGGGTCACCAGCCTCCTGACCCGGCTCAGCGGACCGGCAGACGTTCTGGCGAGGCAGAACAACGCCCTGCAGGAGATCGCCGAGGGCGGCCGGCTGGGAATCCCCCTGACGATCAGCACGGACCCGCGCAACCACTTCCAGTACGTGCCGGGGAGCAGCGTGCCCGCCGGCTCCTTCTCGCAGTGGCCCGAACCCCTGGGGTTCGCCGCCACGCGCGACGAGGGGCTCGCCCGCCGGTTCGCCGACACCGCCCGGCAGGAGTACCGCTCGGTGGGCATCACGATGGCGCTGTCCCCGCAGGCCGACCTGGCCACCGAACCGCGCTGGTCGCGCATCAACGGCACGTTCGGCGAGGACCCCGCCGTCGTGGAACGCATGACGCGCGAGTACGTGCGCGGTTTCCAGCGCGGCAAGGACGTCGACCGCCACAGCGTGCAGGCGGTCGTGAAGCACTGGGGCGGGTACGGCGCGGCGCAGGACGGATTCGACAGCCACAACCCCTACGGCAAGTACGCCACGTTCTCCGGCAACGCCACGTTCGAGAAGCACCTGGACGCCTTCCGCGGCGCGTTCAAGGCTGAGGTGGCCGGCGTGATGCCGACGTACTCCGTCGTGCGCGGGGTCAGCGTCGGCGGTCGCCCCCTGGAGCAGGTCGCCGCGGGCTACAACCGCCAGCTGCTCACCGACCTGCTGCGCGGAGAGTACGGGTTCGAGGGCGTGGTGCTCAGCGACTGGGGCATCACCGAGGACTGCGTGGACACCTGCCTGAACGGCGCCCCCGCCGGGCAGCAGCCCAGCTTCACCGGCTTCGGCGCCCCCTGGGGGGTGGAGGAGCTCTCGCGCGACGAGCGCTTCGTGAAGGGCGTCCAGGCCGGCATCGACCAGTTCGGCGGGACGGAGGACTCCACGGCGATCGTGCGCGCCGTCGAGCAGGGCCGCCTGTCGGTGGCGCGCGTCGACGCGTCGGTGAAGCGCATCCTGAACCAGAGGTTCCAGCAGGGACTGTTCGAGGACCCCTACGTGGACCCCGCGGCCGCAGCGCGCACCGTGGGGGCGGCCGGGTTCCAGGCCGCTGCCACCGCCGCCCAGCAGCGCGCCACGGTGCTGCTGGCCAACGCCGCCCGCACCGGCGGCGGGAAGGGCGAGCTGCTGCCGCTGGCGGGGGGGACGAAGGTCTACCTGCACGGCGTCGGCGCCGAGGCCGCCCACCGGGCCGGCCTGACCGTCGTCGCCACCCCCGAGGAGGCGGACGTGGCGATCGCGCGGACGGCCACGCCGTTCGAGACGCTGCACCCGCAGTACGTGTTCGGCCGGATGCAGCACGAGGGGAACCTCGCCTTCGCCCCCGGGCAGGCCGACTTCGACGCCATCGCCGCCCTCAGCGCGAAGGTGCCGACGGTGGTGTCGGTCTACATGGACCGCCCGGCGGTGCTGACCCGGCTGCTGCCGGAGGCCGACGCGCTGCTGGTGAACTTCGGCATCACCGACGAGGCGCTGATGGGTGTCGTGCGCGGCACGGCGGAGCCGCGCGGGAAGCTGCCGTTCGAGCTGCCGTCGTCGATGGCGGCCGTGGAGCAGCAGCTCCCCGACGTCCCCGCGGACAGCGCAGCCCCGCTGTTCCGGATCGGGGCGGGCCTGCGCTACTAGTTCGGTGCTGGAGCTCGTGATCCACGGAACCCGGTGACCACGTGGAAGACAGGACGCGGCTCCGTCGGTGCGCATGCGAATGCCCCTACGACGGTGCAGCGCCTTGCCGATGCTGCGCGGAGCGCGCAGGAGAAGATCTCGACCCGCCCCGGCGGCCAGCAGCGCCTGGCCCACCGGGCTCGACCGGTCCCGGACCTGGATGAGGCCGGTGGCACTGTCCGCACGGTCACCCACGCCTCCGCCGTGACCGCGAGCACGGTGCGCGAGCGGGCCCGGCGGATGGCCGAGCACGGCATCGACTGGCTGCACGATCGTGACCGCAGCGGGCGGCCGCGCTCGTACGAGGACGAGGTGGCGCGCGATCTGCTGACCTCGGCGACCTCCGTGCCGCTGCGGCCGTGCGCGGGCCCGAGCCATGCCCACCCGGCGCAGGCGATGGGTCAGCTGAACCGGGCGTCAGCGCCTCCTGGGTCACCCGCACCCCGATCGCTCCGGGGGTCGGGCAGGGTGCACGCGTCATCGGCTGGCTGAGCCGGCGTGACCGTCCGCGCTTCGCCTCACAGCCGCTGCAGTGCAAGCCGTCATCACCACAGCCGGCGACGGCGAGGACCTGCACCCGGTGCTGAGCCTGGACGATGAGGACCGCCAGCTCGGTGCGCACCCCGGTCCAGGCGGACACCCGTGGATCCGACGGCACGATCCACCGCGAGTTGGAGCACCGCCGCCGCGGCACCACCACCTCCTGGTACGGCGTTCAGGAGGTCGCCGACGGAGAACCGGCGATGATCCCGGCCAACGGGCGGATGGACTCCGCCGCCTTCACCGGCCTGCTGGATCGCCTGTTGCTCGAGCGCGGCGAGACCTTCACCGCGGTCGTGGACAACGGCCCGGCGCACACCTGCCGCGCGACGAGCGCCTGGCTGGCCCAGCACCCCGGCATCACCGTGCTGCACACCCCGCCCCACGCCTCGTGGGTGAACCCGATCGAGCCCGTCTTCGGAATCCTGGCCGGGCAGGTCCTGTGCCACGGCTCCTCCACCGGCCCCACCGGCGGCGATGCGCATGTCCGGGCTCGGGTGGCCGAGCGCAACCGCCAGCAGCGTCCGGTCCGCTTCACCTGGCGACCTGATCACAGTTCACGAACTCGCGCACCAGACCACCAGGCCGCCGCAGCGGCCGCGGGGCGCGGCGGGCACCGCGACCGCGGTGCCCGCCAGCTCCCCGTCGGCCCGCCAGCGCCCGGTGGCGGTGCGCACGGGGCCGGCCGTCCGCACCTCGGCCGTGAACGTGCCGTCCTCGTGCAGCCGCACGTGGAACCCGTTGAAGCCGGGCCAGTCCTTCTCCAGCGCCGACCACGCCTTGATGAGCGATTCCTTGGCGCTGAAGAGCACGCGGTCGACGTGCACGTCCGGTACCGCCGCGGCCAGCCGGGCCAGGTGCTCGCGCTCCGCCGCGTCGGCCACGACGTGCAGGACCCGCGGGGGCAGCGGCTCGTGCGGGGTCGCGTCCACGCCCAGCGCCGCCAGGTCCTCGCACCGCGCGACCGCGGCGGCGCGGTGACCCGCGCAGTGCGTGATGCTGCCCACGACACCCGCGGGCCACACCGGCGCGCGCCGGGGACCCGGCAGCACCGGTTCCGCCGGCCCACCCAGGAGGTGCAGGGCCCGGCGCGCGCACCAGCGGCCGGTGAGGAACTCGCGCCGGCGCTCGGGCCGGGCGGCGGCCACGACCGCCAGCTCGCGCGGGTCGGCACCGTCCTCGACACCGGCGACGTCGCGGTGCACCTCCACCACGCGCACCTCCGCGGGCAGCAGGACCCCCAGCAGCGTCCCGCTCGACGGTCCGGGCCGCGACGGGGGGGGGGGGCCCCCCCCGGGGGGGGCGCCCCCCCCCCCCCCCCCCCCCCCCCCCCGGGGGCCGGGGGGCCCCGGCCCGTGCTCAGGCCGAAACCACCGGGCGGGGGTGGAGGC
>NZ_JBJLRI010000008.1:0-87394 GCF_050871405.1 Kineococcus esterisolvens | reverse complement strand
CGGCCCCTCCGCCCGCGGGCGGAGGGGCCGTCGCCGTTGCCGGGGCGCTCAGCCCAGCGGGCGCAGCACCAGCGAGAACGTGCGCGGCTGCGCCTGGAGGCGGTGCTGCGGCAGCGCGCCGGGCCCGCACGAACCGGTGCCGATGCCGTGCTGGGCGACGTCCAGGTGCAGGTGCACCGAACCGGAGTCGGCCAGCTCGGGGGTGTGCGTCGCGGCGTCGAGCTCGGCGGTGCTCCAGCGCCGCGCGGCGAACGCGACGTGCGGCTCGCCCTCCACGCGCAGGCCCCCGGCCGGGCCGCGCAGCTCCACCCAGCGCGCGTCGGCGCGGCGGCCGTTCTCCTGCGGCCGCACGTACGGCGTCTGCAGCTCCTCCAGGCTCGCGGTGAACCGGCCGACGCGAGTGGCGGCGCCGGTGTCGGCGTACGCCTCCCCCGGCCCGCGGCCGAACCAGGTCGCCTCCGCCAGCCCGTGCGGCAGCCGCAGCCGCACCCCCAGGCGCGGCAGGGGGGCACCGAGGGAGCCGGTGGGAACCTCGGGGGTGAACTCCACCGCGAGGTGCACCGCGCCGGTGGTGTCCGCGGACCAGCGGAACACCGCGACGAAACCGGTGTCGGTGCCGGCGGCCGCGGTGCGGGTGGTGACGACGAACTCCTCGCCCTCGACCAGCGCGGAGGCGGTGCGGGTGCGCAGCCGGTCCAGGCCGAGCTGCCGCCAGGTCTTCTCCAGCACCTCGCCGTGCAGGCCGGCGTCGTTGTCGGTGGGGGCCCGGAACAGGTCCAGCACCGGGCCCTCCTCGACGGCCAGGCCGCCGAGGGAGCGCAGCGCGCCGGTGCGGGCGTCGAGCACGGCCGCACCGAGCAGGACGTCCGCGCCGCGACGCACCGGTGCGAGCGCCTCGCCGCGCGAGGCCGGCGCGGCCGGTGCGAGCTGCACCTGGCCGCGGGAGAGCACGTGCCCGGCACCGGCCCACGAGGTGTCGCCGGCCAGGGCGGCGGTGACGGTGAACCACCGCTCCCCCGTCGCCGGGGCGAGGGCGAGGACCTCCTCGGGCAGTTCCAGCACCGCCGACTCGCGGGGCCCGAGCTTCGGGACGGGCAGCGTCCCGCGGGCCGCTTCGCACCCCTCGTCCTCGACGGTCCACGTCAGCGCGACGTGCGCCAGGTCCACGACGTCGTAGCGGTTCGTCAGCCGCAGCAGGTCCCCGCTGGGGGTCTCCTCCACGGTGAAGCGCGCCTGCGAGACGACGGCGGCGTGGTCGAGCAGGCCGGGCGAGGGGGTGCGGTCGGGCAGCACCAGGCCGTCGGCGACGAAGTTGCCGTCGTGCAGCTCCTCGCCGAAGTCGCCGCCGTAGGCGAACCGCTCGCGCCCGGCGGCGTCGCGCTGGCGCAGGCCGTGGTCGATCCACTCCCACACGAAACCGCCCATGCAGCGGTCGGAGGACTCGAAGAGCTCCTGGTACTCCACCAGGCCGCCGGGGCCGTTGCCCATGGCGTGCGCGTACTCGCACTGCACGAACGGCATGGCGCGGCGGCGGGTGTCCAGGTCGGCGTCGGCGAGCTGCTCCTCGGCGCGCTCGGCGATCGCGGCGACCTCCTCGTGGGAGGCGTACATGCGCGAGTAGACGTCGACGTAGGGGCTGTCCCAGTCGTGCTCGTAGTGCACGGGCCGGGAGGGGTCGCGGTCCTTCAGCCACGCGGACATCGCGCGCAGGTTGCAGCCGGTGCCGGACTCGTTGCCCAGCGACCACAGCACGATCGAGGGGTGGTTCTTGTCGCGCTCGACGGTGCGGCGGATCCGGTCCAGGTACGCCTCCTCCCACGCCGGGTCGTCGGAGGGGTTGCCGCGCCAGTCCAGGAACACGAACCCGTGGGTCTCCAGGTCGCACTCGAGGACCACCCACAGGCCGTGCTCGTCGCACAGCTCCAGGAACCGCGGGTGCGGCGGGTAGTGGCTGGTGCGGACGGCGTTGACGTTGTGCCGCTTCATCAGCAGCACGTCCGCGAGCATCTCCTCCTCGCTGAGGGTGCGCCCGGTGTCGGGGGAGAACTCGTGCCGGTTGACGCCGCGCAGCTTCACGGGGCGGCCGTTGACGGTGAACACCCCGTCGGTGATCTCGACCCTGCGGAAACCCACCCGCAGGCGGGTGCGCTCGCCGGCGGTGACGACCTCCGCGTCGTACAGGCGCGGCACCTCGGCCGACCAGGGTTCCACGGCACCCAGCTCCACGTCCTCACCGGCGGCGGCGTCCACGCCCAGCTCGGGCAGCAGCACGCGCGCGGTCACGGGGTTCCCGTCGGCGCCGGTGGCGTCCACGCGCAGCAGGCCGCTGCCGGTGGCCGCGTCGTAGTCGGCGTGCACGAAGACGTCCTCGGCGGCGCCGGCGGGGCGCGCCAGGAGGGTGACGTCGCGGAAGATCCCCGACAGCCACCACATGTCCTGGTCCTCCAGGTAGCTGCCGGAGGACCACTGGTGCACGCGCACGGCCAGGACGTGCTCGCCGCCGGCTCCCCCGCCGGCGGCCAGGGCGTCGGTGACGTCGAACTCCACGGCCAGGCGGCTGCCCACCGAGCGGCCGACCTCCACGCCGTCGACCCACGCGGTGAAGGCGGAGTCCACGCCGTCGAAGCGCAGGACGGCCCGGGTCCCGCTGCCGTCGAGGAACCCGGCCGGGAGGGTGAAGGCGCACCGGTGGTCGCCGGTGGGGTTCTCCTCGGGCACGTGCGGGGGCTCGACGGGGAAGGGGTAGACGACGTTGGTGTAGGCGGGCGCGCCGTGCCCCTGCAGCTGCCAGTGCCCCGGCACGGTGGTGGAGCCCCAGGCGGCGTCGTCCAGCGCGGGGTCGGCGAGGTCGGCCGGGGTGTCGGCGCGCCCGGTGCAGCGGAAGCGCCAGCGGCCGTTCAGCGACAGCGCGGGCGCGTCGCTGCGCGTCCACGCGCGCGCGGGCAGCGCGCCCCGCGAGGGCGCGTGCTCTTCGAACCACATCGTGCGAACTCCTTCGTCCCGGGGCTGTGCCACGCCCCGACCCTGGTCCGCCGGGGCCACCGCGTCAACAGCTGCGCACAAGAACGAACACCCCGGATGTTCGCCCGTGTTCGGCCGTGTTGACTCCACGGGGCGCCGGAGGCATCCTCGACCGGTCGCCGGCCCCCTGAGCCGGCTCGTGAGCCGGCCGTGAGGAGGGGTGCCCAGCAGTGCTCGCCCGCAGCCGCCAGGAGGCGATCCTGGACGCCGTGCGCCGCCGCGGCAGCGTGCGCGTCGCCGACCTCGTCGAGCAGCTCGGCGTCTCGGACATGACGGTGCGGCGCGACATCGCCGAGCTGGCCCGGCGCGGCCTCGTGGACCGCGTGCACGGCGGCGCCGCCACCCCCGGCAGCAGCACCGAGCCCGGCTTCGCGGCCAAGTCGGTCCTGCGCACCGCGCAGAAGCGGGCCATCGGCGCCCTGGCCGCCTCCCTCGTCGAACCCGGCGCCTCGGTGGCGCTGTCCGCCGGCACCACCACCGTGGAGGTCGCCCGGCACCTGCGCGACGTGCCCGGGCTGACCGTCGTGACGAACTCCCCGCCGGCGGCCGAGGTCCTGCACGACCCCGCCCGCGGCGACCGCACCGTCGTCCTGACCGGCGGCACCCGCACCCCCTCCGACGCCCTCGTGGGGCCGGTGGCCGTGCGCAGCCTGCAGGACCTGCACGTGGACCACCTGTTCCTGGGCGTGCACGGGCTGGACGTGCGCGCCGGGCTGACCACCCCCAACCTCGTCGAGGGCGACACCGGCCGCGCCCTCGTGGACGCCGCCGCCCGCGTCGTGGTCGTGGCCGACTCCACCAAGTGGGGCGTGGTCGGCCTCACCACGATCGCGGCGCTGGAGGAGGTCGACGTCCTCGTCAGCGACGACGGCCTGCCCGCCGACGCCCGCCGGGTGCTCGCCGAGCGCACCGGCCGCCTGCTGCTGGCCGAGGTCCCGGCCGGCGCCACCGCACCCCAGGAGGAGAACGCGTGAGCACCACCACCGGACCCGGGCGCGAACCCGAGGACGGCCTGCGCCGCAGCGGGACGCACGAGTTCCGCCGCACCTCCACGCGCATGGCCGACGGCCGCGAGCTCATCCACTTCGACGACACCGACCCGTGGCTCTCGGGCGAGCGCCCCCGCGACGCGGTGGACCGCCGCCCGCTGCCACCGGCCGACGAGGTCGTGCGCGGCGGCTCGCAGGTGCGCTGCGACCCGCTGACCGGCGACTGGATCGCCATGGCCTCGCACCGCAACGACCGCACCCTCATGCCGCCGCCGGACCAGGACCCGCTGGCTCCCACCGTCCCCGGCGGCTTCCCCACCGAGATCGCCGACGACGCCTACGACGTCGTGGTGTTCGAGAACCGGTTCCCCTCCTTCTCCACGCGCGTGGGCGGCGAGCCGGGCCTCGTGGACGGCGAGGAGCTGTGGCCGGTGCGCCCGGGCACGGGGCGCACCGAGGTCATCTGCTTCACCAGCGAGGCGTCCGGCTCGTTCGGGACGCTGACCCCGCACCGCGCGCGCACCGTGGTGGAGGCGTGGGTGGACCGCACCGAGGGCCTGGCGCGGGTGCCGGGGGTGGAGCAGGTGTTCTGCTTCGAGAACCGCGGCGAGGAGATCGGCGTGACCCTCCCGCACCCGCACGGGCAGATCTACGGCTACCCGTACGTCACCCCGAAGACGCGCACCATGCTCGCGCGGGCGGCCGAGCACCGCGCGGCCACGGGCCGCAACCTGTTCCGCGACGTGCTGGACGCCGAGCGCCGCGCCGGCACCCGCGTCGTGCTGGAGACCGAGCACTGGACGGCGTACGTGCCCGCGGCGGCCCGCTGGCCCGTGGAGGTGCACCTGGCCCCGCACCGCGACGTGCCGGACCTGCCGGCCCTGGACGACGCCGAGCGCGCCGACCTGGTCACCGCCTACCTGGACCTGCTGGGCAGGCTGGACCGCTACTACCCCGACGACCACCCGCTGCCCTACATCGCCGGCTGGCACCAGGCCCCCGTGCGCACCGGGCGTGAGGAGTTCCGCTTGCACCTGCAGGTCTTCAGCGTCCTGCGCGGCCCCGGCAAGGTGAAGTACCTGGCGGGCTCGGAGTCCGCGATGGCCGCCTGGATCAACGACACCACGCCCGAGCGGATCGCCGCGCGGCTGCGGGAGGTGGCCGCGTGAGCGTCCCCGGTCCCTCCCCGGCCCCCGCGTTCTTCGAGGCGCCCGCACGGGCCGAGGCGGCCGAGGCCGTCGCCGAGGCGTACCTGGCCACCTACGGCGAGACGCCCGAGGGCGTGTGGTCCGCGCCCGGCCGGGTGAACCTCATCGGCGAGCACGTCGACTACACCGGCGGCCTGTGCCTGCCGCTGGCGCTGCCCCACCGCACGTTCGTGGCGCTCAGCCCGCGGCACGACGACGTCGTGCGGGTGCGCTCGGCGCAGGAGGCCGGTGCCGACTGGGAGGGGTCGCTGGCCGACGTGGGCCCGGGCTCGCCGGAGGGCTGGGCCGCCTACGTCGCCGGGGTGCCGTGGGCGATGGGCCACGAGCACGGGTTCGACGCCGTCGTGGACGGGCACGTCCCCCTGGGGTCGGGCCTGTCGTCGTCGGCGGCGCTGGAGTGCGCCGTGGCCATCGCGCTGGCCGACCTGGCGGAACTGCCCACCGACGACGCGGGGCGGGCGGAACTGGCCGGTGCGTGCGTGCAGGCGGAGAACGTCGTGGCCGGCGCCAGCACCGGCGGCATGGACCAGGCCGCGTCGCTGCGCTGCCGCCCCGGCGGCGCGATCCTGCTGGACACCCGCGACGACACCGTCGCGCACCTGCCCCTGGACCTGGCCGGCGCGGGTCTGGAGCTGCTGGTGGTCGACACCCGCGCCGCGCACTCGCACTCCGGCGGCGAGTACGGCGCCCGCCGCGCCGACGTCGAGCGCGCCGCGAGGGTGCTGGGCGTTCCGACGCTGCGGGAGGTGGACCCCGCCGACCTCGACGAGGTCCTCGCACGCCTGGCCGGCGAGGACGGCGGGCAGGTGCTGCAGCGGCGGGTGCGGCACGCCGTCACCGAGATCGAGCGGGTGGCCCGCACCGCGGCGCTCCTGCGCGCCGGCCGGGTCCGCGAGGTCGCCCCGCTGATGGACGCCTCGCACGAGTCGCTGCGCCACGACTACGAGGTGTCCTGCCGCGAGCTGGACCTGGTGGTGGACACCGCCCGAGCGGCCGGGGCCCTGGGGGCGCGGATGACGGGCGGCGGGTTCGGCGGTTCCGCGATCGCGCTCGTGGAGCGTGAGGCGGTGCCGGCGGTCGCCGCCGCGGTGCGCGACGCGTTCGCCGCGGCGCAGCTGCGGGCGCCGCAGTTCCTCGCCGCGCTGCCCTCGGCGGGTGCGGGCCGCGACACCTGAGCGGTCGGCCCCCGAGCGGTCGCCACCCCGCGTTCGGCGGGGGTTCACCGGATCTCCGCCCGCCGGTTCCGCGGGCGCGGCCCGCAGCGGGCAGCATCCGCCGGGTGCACGGGTGGGGGGTCCTCGCGGTGGCGGCGTCCGCGCTGCTGTCCGGCGCGGTCCTGGCCACGTCCTGGTGGCTGAACCGGCGGGCGTGGCGGGCCCGCGTGGAGGCCGACCGGCGGTGGCTGCGCGCCCAGGGCGTCGACCCCGGCGCGGCTCCGCGCACCCCCGCCGCCTGGCGCCTCGTGCTCACCCCCGACCTCGGCCCCGACGGGGTGTTCCTGCTGGACCTGGCCGAGCAGGACGGCCGTTCCCCCGCCTCCGGGACCGTGCCGCGGGGCGGCGGCGCCGCCTAGGTGCACCCGGCGAGGTGCTCGGCCGCGCGCGGCGGTTCACCGGCCGCGCTCACGCCCCCGCCACGTCCATGCGCTGCAGCCGCCACGACGCCAGCGCCACCGACACCACCGCCACCCCGGTCAGCACCAGCGCCGAGGTGGTCACGCCCGTGGCGGCGACCGTGCCCAGCGGCACGTCGCCGGGGATGGCGAGGGTGGCGACGCGACGGCCGTAGGAGCCGATGGACAGCCCCCGCAGCGCCGGCGCCAGCCCCGCCAGGAACGTCTCCCACAGGACCACGTACGCCAGGCCCGCCAGCAGCCCCCGCCGCGCCAGCAGCGACAGCAGGACGAACAGCCCGCAGTACGCCGCGGCGCTCAGCACCGTGGCCAGCACGACACCGGCGAGGACGTCCCCGGCGGGCAGGTTGATCGACGTGCCCACCACCGCGCACGCCACCACGGCGGGCAGGCACACCACCACCGTCGACACCCACGCCGCGGCGGCGCGCGCCACCACCACGTGCCAGCGCGGGCGCGCCACGCCGCGCAGCAGGGGCAGTGTGCCGCCCTCGCGCTCGTCGCCGAACGCGCCGATGCCCAGCACCAGCGCCACGATCGGCACCACCAGCCCCACCAGCAGGTCCCCCGCCAGCGTCGTCTGCAGGCCGTAGCGGGCGGGCACGCTCGTGGCGGCCAGCACCACCACGGCGACCGCGGCCACCGTCAGCGGCAGCAGCGCCAGGGCCGCGGTGCGCCCGCGCAGCAGCGACCCCCGCAGGGAGAAGCCGAACAGGGTCGTGGAGAAACCCCCCGAGGTGCCCCCCGGGACCCTCCTCGTCGTGGTCGTGGTCGTGGTCTCGCTCACCGTCCCGCCCCCCTCGCCCGCCGCACCAGGTGCGCGAACGTGCTCTCCAGGTCCTCACCCACCGGTTCCACCCGCCGCAGCGTCGCCCCGACCCGCCGGGCCAGCCGCGGGACCGCCTCGGCCAGCGCGACCGCCCGCGGCGCCTGCACCACGACGCCGCCGCGGCCGGAGGCGTCGCGCTGCACGGACTCCACGACGCCCTCCGCCAGCAGCAGGCCCGCCAGCTCCAGCACCCGCGGGCCGTCCAGGTGGACGCTGCGCGGGCGGTCCACGAGCGCCTCGCGGATCGCGGCGGGCTCCCCCTCGGCGACCAGCCGGCCGTTGACCACCACCAGGACCCGCCTCGCCATGCGCTCCACCTCGCCGAGCACGTGGGAGGACACCAGCACGGTGCGGCCCTCCGCGCCCAGGCTCGCGACCAGGTCCACGTCGGCGCGCCGCTGGGCGGGGTCCAGCCCGTTGAACGGCTCGTCCAGCAGCAGCACCTGCGGGTCGTGCACCAGGGCCTGCGCCAGGCGCACCCGCTGGCGCATCCCCTTGGAGAAGCCGCCCACGCGCCGGTGCGCGGCCTCGCCCAGCCCCACCCGGTCCAGCGCCGCGGCAGCGGCGGCACCCGCGTCGCGCACGCCGCGCTGACGGGCCAGGAAGGCCACCTGGGCGTGGGCGGTGGCGTGCGACCAGGTGCCCTCCCCGTCGGGGACGACGCCCAGCCCGCGGTGCACCCGCTGCTCGGCGTGCGGGTCGCCGCCGAGCACCCGGACCACGCCCTGGCTGGGGCGCACCGACCCCGCCAGCAGCGACAGCACCGTCGACTTGCCCGCGCCGTTGTGCCCCAGCAGGCCGGTGACGCCCGGCCCGAGGGCGAAGGACACGTCCGAGAGGGCGACCGTGTCGCCGAACCAGCGGCTCACGCCGTCCAGCTCCACCACGGCACCCGCCCCGGCACCCGCCCCGAGGACCCGCTCGCTCACGCGTCACCCCCCTTGCCGAAGCGCGGGGGGGGGGGGGGGGGGGGGGGGGGGGCCCGGCGCGGCCCCCCCCCCCCCCCCCCCCCCCCCCCCCCCCCCCCCCCCCCCCCCCCCCCCCCCCCCCCCCCCCCCCCCCCCCCCCCCCCCCCCCCCCACCAGCGCCGCCCACGCCACCCACGCCGGTGCGCCCTGCGGCGCGGGCGCACCCGTGACCACCGCCGTCGCCAGCACCACCGGGCCACCGGCCGGGTCGAGCACCAGCGGCCAGTCCGCCTCCACCACGAGCGCCAGCAGGCGCGCCAGCACCGGGCCCACCAGCACCACCGCCAGGTAGCCGCCCACGGCCACCACCCGGCGCGACGTCAGCGACGCCACCGCCAGCCCCAGCGCCGCGTGCGGCAGGACAACCACCAGCGAGGCCAGCAGGATGCGCGGCAGGTCCCCGGCGTTGTCGGCGAACCAGCGGCCCGGCTCGTCCGCCGTCGCGATGGACCCCGCGAACAGCACCAGCGCCGGGCCCAGCACGATCAGCGCCAGCAGCGCCAGCGCCGCCAGCACCTGCCCCACCAGGTACTCCGCCCGCGACAGGGCGGTGGCGAAGTACAGCGACAGCACGCGGTCGCGCCGGTCGCGCGTCAGGACCGTCGGCACCGCCGTGGCGACGAACGCCAGCACCACCACCGAGTTCGTCGCCAGCAGCTGCGGGTAGCCGATGAGCTCGGTGGGCTGCACGCCCACCTGGGGCACCAGCAGCGGCACCGCCACCACCGCCAGCGCCGGCAGGTACGCCACCGCGAGCAGCAGGAACGGCCACACCTTCGCGCCGGCGCTGCGCCGCAGGCCAAGCGGCCGGCGCACCGCCGCCGCCACGAGCGCGCCCACCGCGCTGCGCCGCGGGCGCAGCGCGCCCGTGAACCGCGAGTACCGCACGTCGTGCAGGACCGCGCGGGGGGCCCCCGCCCCCGCCTGCCCCTCGACCGCCGGTTCAGCCACCGTGACCCCCCATCGCGTCCAGCACCACGTCCTCCAGGCCCCGCCGCTCCGTCACCAGCCGCTCCAGGGCGCGGCCCTGCTCGGCGGCCAGGTCGCGCACGGCGTCCAGCGCGGCGTCCGTGCCGGCGCTCAGGCCCACCTCCCCCGACGGTGCCGGCGAGACCCGCACCCCCAGGGGTTCCAGCCGCGGCGCCAGCGCGGCGGCGAACGCCGCGGGGTCGCCGCTGACGCGCACCCGCACCGCGCCACCGGGGTCGTGACCGACCGCGACGGGCCGCTGCGCCGCCAGCGCCCCGGCCCGCAGCACCACCACCTCGTCGCAGGTGCGCTCCACGTCGTCCAGGACGTGGGAGCTGGCGACCACCCGCACCCCCAGGTCGCGCGAGAGCCGCCGCACCAGCAGCAGCATCTCCTCGCGACCGGACGGGTCCAGACCCGACGTCGGCTCGTCCAGCAGCACCAGTTCCGGGCCGTGCACGAGGGCCTGCGCGAGCTTCGTGCGCTGCTGCATCCCCAGGGAGTACGTCCCCACCGGGCGGCGCCGCTCCTCCTCCAGGCCCACCGCGAACAGCACCTCGCTGGTGCGGCGCACCGCGTCCCGCCGGCCCAGGCCGCGCAGCCGCGCCAGGTGCACGCACACCTCCTGCGCGGACATGTCCAGCGGCAGGCACGGGTGCTCGGGCATGAACCCCACCCGCCGCCGCACCTCGGCGCGCTCGCGGGCCGCGTCCAGCCCCAGCACCCGCAGCGTCCCGGCGTCCGGGCGCGTCAGGCCCAGCGCCGTGCGCATGAAGGTGGACTTGCCGGCGCCGTTGGCGCCCAGCAGACCCGTGGCGGGCGCGGTGAACGCGACGGTCAGGCCGTCCAGCGCCCGCACCTCGCCGAAGCCCTTGCTCAAGCCGGCGCACTCGATCGCCGGCGGGTCCGTGGTCAGCACGGGGCCAGTGGACCACCCCGCGGGGCCGCGCGGGTCGGTCCTGCGTCGCGCGTCGGGTCGGCGGATCGGTGATGATCGGCGGGTGGTGGGCGCCGAGGTGGTGGAGGCCGACGTCGTGGTCGTCGGGTCGGGCCCGGGCGGGAGGCCGACCGCGCACCGCGACGACGCCGTGGACGCGGCCGGGGCGGTGGTTCCGGACCCGCCCGCGGCGGTGCGGGCGCGGCCGGGCGGCGGCCGGTGAGCCCGCACGAGCCGTCCGGCGCCCCCCGCCTGCCCGAGCGGCGCCCCGCCCACCTGGCCGGCAGCGGGTTCTTCGACCCGCGCGCGCCGGACGTGCCGTGGTCGGGCGAGGTGGCGCTGCAGCGCTACCTGGTGGACGGGTGCGCCGACCGCGAGCGCTTCCGGCTGGACCGGCCGGTGGGCTACTGGGACGCCCGCCTGGGCCCGGTGGTGGTGCCCGCCGACCCGGCGACCTTCGCCACGGACCTGACGTCGGTGCCGCCGCCGCTGAGCTGGCTGGTGCCCGCGACGGGCCGGCACCTGCCGGCCGCGCTGGTGCACGACGGCCTCGTCGCCGGTGCGGACGGGCCCGCCTCCTACCTGGCGCGGCGGCCGGTGGACCGCCTCGCCGCCGACCGGCTGTTCCGGCGGGCCCTCCGCGACCTGGGGGTGTCGCGGCTGCGGCGCGCGGTGATGTGGGCGGGGGTGTCGGTGGTGACGGCGCTGACCGGTCCGGCGCGGCGGTCGTGGCGGGCGTGGGCGGCGGCGGCCGTCACCGCGGCGGTGGTGCTGGTGCTGGGGACGCTGGCGACGGTGGACCTGCTGGACCGCGCCGCGGTGCTGCCGTGGATGGGTGCGCGGGCGTGGTGGGCGGAACTGCTCACCGGTGCCCTGGCGGCGCTGGTGGTGCCGCTGCTGCCGGCGCCGCTGTGGGGGCGGCACTGGCGCGCGGGCGCGGTCGCCGGGGTCGCCGCTGCGTTCCTGCTGCACGTCACGGTGGGGGTGGTGCTCGCCTCGGCGGGTTTCGCGGCGGCCGACGCCCTGACCAGCGGCCGGCCCGGCCGGGCGCTGCGGTGGGCGGCGCTGGTGGCGCTGCTGGGCGGGACGGTGGCGGGGACGGTGGCGCTGGTGCGCTGAGGGGCTCAGCGAGCCGCGGCGGCGTTCCTCGCCGCGGTCCTCCCCGGCTCACGCTCCCCGGCTCACACGTCGTAGGTGACGACGACGGGCGCGTGGTCGCTGAACCGCTCCGCGTAGGACGGTGCGCGGTCCACCACCGCGCTGGTCGCGCGCGCCGCGAGCTCCTCGGTGGCGACGTGCAGGTCGATGCGCCACCCGGTGTCCCGGTCGAACGCCTGCCCCCGCCAGCTCCACCACGAGTAGGGGCCCTCGACACCGGGGTGCAGGGAGCGCACCACGTCCACCCAGCCCGACGCGAACCAGCGGTCGTAGTAGGCGCGCTCGGCGGGCAGGAAACCCGCCTTCTTCAGGTTCCCCTTCCAGTTCTTGATGTCCTCGTTCCGGTGGGCGACGTTGTAGTCCCCGCACACGACGGCGTGGTTCCCGCTCTCGCGCAACTGCTTCAGCCGGGCGGTGACCGCGTCGAGGAACGCGTGCTTGTCGTCCTGCTTGGGGGTGTCGGCCTCACCGGTGTGCACGTAGACGGAGACGACGGTCACCGTGCCCGACGGGGTCCGGACGTCCAGCTCGACCCAGCGGCCGGCGCCGTCGAAGCGCGGGTGCAGGGTGGCGCGCTGCTCCCCCACCGGCAGCCGGGTGGCCACCGCGACCCCCGCGCGGCCCTTGGTGCCGGCGTCGGTGGGCTCGCAGTGCGCGACGTGCCAGCCCCGCCCCAGGGCCTCGTCCAGCAGGGACCCCAGCACCTCGTCGGGGGCGCGGACCTCCTGCAGGCACAGGACGTCGGGGTCGCGCTCGGCGAGCCAGGCGGCCATGCCGCGGCGCACGGCGGCGCGGACCCCGTTGACGTTGACGGTGGCGACGGTGAGCGGCTTCTTCTGCGGGGTCTTCGCTGCGGGCACGGACCGGCACGCTACCCGCGGCCCGCCGGCACCCCGTGCGGCCCGGTGGGGGTCCGGCGGGGCGCGTCGGCCTCGGTAGCCTCCCGGCGTGCCGCACCCGCCGACCCCGCACCTCGTCGTCGACCTGGACGTGCTCGAGCGGAACCTGGCGTCGGTGGCGCGCCCCGGCGGTCCCGCGGTGCGCCCGCACGCGAAGACGCACAAGTGCGCCGAGGTCGCCCGGCGCCAGCTCGCCGCCGGGGCGGTGGGGCTGACCGTGGCGACCGTCGGGGAGGCGGAGTTCTTCGCCGACGCCGGCTGCCCGGACCTGTTCGTCGCCTACCCCGTCCACGCCGACGCCGACCGGGCGCGGCGGCTGCGGGCGCTCTCCGAGCGGGTCGCGCTGCGCGTCGGCGTGGAGTCGGTGGAGGCGGCGGAGCTGCTGGGGCGCGCGGTGCCCGGCCTGGAGGTCGTCGTGGAGGTCGACAGCGGGCACCACCGCACGGGGGTGGAACCGGGTGGGGCGGCGCGGGTCGCCGTCGCGGCCGCGCGCGCCGGGCTGCGCGTGGTGGGGGTCTTCACCTTCCCCGGGCACGGCTACGGACCGGGCAACCCGCGCACCGCCGCGGCGCAGGAGGCCGCCGCGCTGGCCGCGGCCGCCGACGGGCTGGAGCGGGCGGGGCTGCCGGCACCGGTCCGCAGCGGCGGGTCCACCCCCACCGCCGCCGCCGCGGACCCCGGCGTGGTCACCGAGGTCCGCCCCGGCGTGTACGTCTTCAACGACGCGCAGCAGGTCGAGACGGGCACGTGCGGGTTCGGCGACGTCGCGCTCACGGCGGCGGGCACGGTCGTCAGCCGCCGCCCGGGCCGCGTCGTGCTCGACGCTGGCAGCAAGGTCCTCGGTGCCGACCGGCCGGCCTGGGCGAGCGGTTTCGGGCGGTTGCCGGACTCCCCCGGAGCGCGCGTCCCGGCGCTGTCGGAGCACCACGCGACGGTGGAGCTGCCCGCGGGCGAGGCCGTGCCCTCGCTCGGCGACGTGGTGCGGGTGGCGCCGAACCACGTGTGCGCCGCGGTGAACCTGGCGGACGAGCTCGTCGTCGTGCGCGGCGGGCGGGTCGTGGACCGCTGGCCGGTGGGGGCGCGGGGGCGGAACTCCTAGGGCCCTGTCCTGCGGATCCTCAGCGCCCGTGGCGCGTCCTGCGCGCCGCACCGGTGCGGTCACGAGCCCGCGGTCGCCGATCGGCGTCAGGGCGACCGCCCGGAACCCGCCCCTTGACCCTCACACCGTGTCAGCCTCGACGGTGGAGGTGCCATGTTCAGCATCGGGGAGTTCGCCACCGTCGCCCGGGTGTCGGTGCGCATGTTGCGCCACTACGACGCCCTGGGTCTGCTGCCGCCCGCGGCTGTGGACCCGTCCACCGGCTACCGCTCCTACAGCGCCGCCCAGCTCGGCCGCCTCAACCGCGTCCTGGCCCTGAAGGACCTGGGGCTCACGCTCCAGCAGGTCCGGACCGTCCTGGACGAGGAGGTCGCGGTGGAGGAGCTGCACGGGATGCTCCGGCTGCGGCGGGTGGAACTGGCGGCGCAGGTCGCGGCCGACGCCGCTCGCCTGCGGGCGGTGGAGGCGAGGATCCGAGTGATCGAGGAGGAGGGAACCATGGGAACCCAGGACGTCGTCGTCAAGGACACCGACCCCGTGCGCGTCGCGGAGCTGTCCGCAGTGGCTGCGAGCTTCGAGCCGGACGACATCGGCCCCGTCATCCAGCCCCTGTACGGGGAACTGCACCGCAGGCTCGCGGAGGCGGGCATCCAGCCCGCCGGGCCGGGCGTCTCCCGGTACGAGCACGCCGGCGAGGACGGCGAGGCGGTCCGCGTGCACGCCGGGGTCGTCGTGGGCACGCACGAGACGGCCCGCGGGGGTGTGGAGGTCGTCGACCTGCCCGCCGTGCGGGTCGCCACGATCGTCCACCACGGCCCGATGGACGGCGTGGACGCCACCTGGCAGGTCCTCGCGCGCTGGATCGAGGACAGCGGCCACCGGCCCCTCGGCCTCGGCGGGGAGGTGTACCTGGACTACTGCCCCGAGGACCCGTCGAGCGGGGTCACCGAACTGCGGATCCCCGTCGCACCGGCCGCCGGCGACTCGCAGGGCAGGCCCTAGAGCACGTCCCGGGGGCCGCGGTCGGCGGGGGCCGCGGCCTCGAGCAAGGACAGCGCCGCTTCCCGGGTGCGCTCGAAGACGTCGTCGAAGACCCCGATGCCGTGGGAGACCAGGGCGCCCTCGTGCAGGAGGAACAGCGCCTGCGCGAGGTGCTGCGGCTGCGGTGCACCGGAGCGCTCGACGACGCTCCGGAACAGCTGGAGCATCCAGCGCTTCTGCTCGACGATCACCTGGTGGGCGGGGTGGGCGGGGTCGTCCACCTCCGCGTGGGCGTTCACCATGGCGCACCCGTTGAACCCCTCGGCGTGCGACCACTCCCGCGAGGCGGCGAGGAGGGCGTCGAGCTGCTCGGCGGCGCTCGGCCCGGCCGCCTCGAGCCGTTCGGCCAGCAGTTCCCGCCACCGCCGGTCGCGGGCGGTCAGGTACTCCACGACCAGTCGTTCCTTGCTGCCGAAGCGGTCGTAGAGGGTCTTCTTGGTGACGCCCGCGCGCTCGGCGATCGCCTCGACCCCGACGGCGTGGATGCCGTGGGCGTAGAAGAGCTCCGAGGCGGCCGCCAGCACGGCGCGGGCCTTCGGCGTCCAGTCGATGGCGACGTCCACGAGCGTGACTATACCGGTCGGGTTACCGTGGGACCATGAATATACCGATCGGTTTACTGCGCAGGCGTGGCGCGGCGGTCACCGCCGCCCTGTCGGCGCTGTTCGTCGCGTGCTGGTCCTCGGGCTTCGTGGGGGCCAAGCTGGGCGCGCAGGACGCCGACGTGCGCACGGTCCTGATGTGGCGGCTGGTGCCGCTGGCCGCCGTGCTCGTCCCCGTCGCGCTCCTGCGGCACCGGCGAGCCGCCCGCCGGCCGAACCCCCCGCCCGCGACCGGCCGCCGCGAGCTCCTGCGCCAGGTCGGCATCGGGGCCCTGTCGCAGTCGGGCTACCTGATCACCGTGTACTGGGCGATCGGGCTGGGCGTGAGCACCGGCACCACCGCCCTCATCGACGGCGCGCAACCCCTGGTGGTGGCCGCCCTCGTCGGCCCGCTGCTCGGCGTCGCGGTCAGCGGCCGGCAGTGGGCGGGCCTGCTGACGGGACTGGCCGGGGTCCTCACCGTCACCTGGGCCGACGCGACCTCACCGCGCACCGACGCCCCGCCGTGGGCCTACGCGATCCCCTTCGCCGGGATGCTCTGCCTGGTCGCGGCGACCTTCCTGGAGCGCCGGGCACGGTCCCGGCCCCGCCCGCTGCGCAACCTCACGATCCACTGCACCACCTCCGCCGTCGTCTTCACGGTCGTGGCCGCGCTCGGCGGCGCGGCGGTCGTCCCCGACCAGCCGCGGTTCTGGGTCGCGACGGCCTGGCTGGTCGTCTTCCCCACCTTCGGCGGGTACGGGTTGTACTGGCTCCTGATGGACCGGGTCGGGGTCACGACCGTCAACAGCCTCATGTTCCTCGTCCCCCCGGTCACCACCGTCTGGGGAGCGGCGCTGTTCGGCGAGCCCGTCACCCCGCTCACCGTCGCCGGCCTGGCCCTGGCGCTCACCGCCACCCGGCTCGCCACCGCGCGCAAGGGGCGTGAGCCGGAACCGCACCCGGTTCGCGACGACTCGCGCGAAGTTCCGGAGTCGACCCCGCAGAGGTTCCGGACGACCAGGAGGAGGTGCCTGCCGTGACCAGGTTCGCGACCACCGGGTACGGCGACCGGGACGACGACGCGGGAGGTGCCCTGGGCGTCGACCGACCGCGACCCGCGGCGCTCCTCCCCCGACGAGCGGATCCCGAGCCTGCGCGCCGGACCGCCAGGGGATCCGGAAGCAGGACTCGACCTCCCGCGCGATCTGCCGTGACGCCGCGTGGTGGACGTGGTGCCCCGCGTCCAGGACGAGGGTCTTCGACGTCTCGACCCCCCGCAGGTAGTCGGCGTGGGCCTCCCACCGCCACCCCCGCTCCACGCCCCCCTCGGCCGTGACGACGAGCAGCGCGGGGACCTCGCGGGGGAACACCGCGTCGTGCCGCTCCCCGAGCACTGCCTCCTCGCGCCGCGACCGGTCCATCACGTTGCTGCTGAGCCCGCTCCGGTTCGTCAGCACCCGCTGCCGCCGCAGGTCGGCCGCGGAGCACCCCTGTGCGCTCGAGGCACCGCTCAGGAGGTTCGGGTCGTCACCCGAGATCGCCTGCGCCGCGCGCACCCGGCCCAGGGCGCTCGCCCACCCCAGGTGCTCGGGAACCGGGGAGGGGGCGTCGGAGACGTCCGCACCGGGGGCGAAGCCCACGGCGCGCAGCACGGTCGGTTCCAGGGCGACGACCCCGGCGGTCTCCCGCGGGTGGTCGTGGGCGAACCGCAGGGCGCACAGGGCGCCGACCGAGTGCGCGGCGAAGACGTACGGGCCCTCGACGCCCGCGGCGCGCAGGGCGGCGCGGACGTCGGCCGCGACGTTCGCCGGCGTCACCGCCCGGTCCGTGGCGTCGCTCCACCCGCAGCCGAACGGCTCGACCACGGCCACCGTCGCGGAGTCGGCGAGGGCCTCGGTGAGCGGCTCGAAGTCGTCCACCGGCGCCGCCGTGCCGAGACCCGGCAGGAGCACCACGGTCCGGTCCCCGCCGCCCCGCACGTGGACGTGCATCGCGTGCCCGCCGACCTCGACGAGCCGCCCCGGAGGTTCCTGCGCGGAACGCTCGGTCCGCGTCAGGACGACGTCGGTGACCTCCACCCCGACGACGGCGAGGGCGGCGACGACGAGGAACCCGATCCCCGCGCGCACCGCCCGGCGCCGCCACCGGCGGACGCGGGGACGCCTCGCGCGTGGCGGGTTCCCCGGTACGGAGCGGACGGGGGTGGAGGTGGTCCTGTTCACGAGACCGCGGTGCCGCGACCCGCGACCGCACCGCGTCGACCCGCCAACGGACCGGGGCGTGCCACCGCAGGCGGATCCCGCCCCCGCTCCCCACCGCTGCGAGCCCTGCCCGCCCCGCCCGCCGCACGCCGACGCCCGCCCGCGCCGGCGCGCGCGAGGAGCGCGGTGCGACCGGGCGGCGCCGTCGCCCGTCAGCGCCCGCGGCCGTCCACGTCCGCGCACCCGGCGAGCTGCCGCACCAGGGGCGGGCTCATCACCCTGCCGGCGACCGAGAACCCCGAGGGCAGCGTCTCGTGGACGCGGCACCAGACGCGCGCCCCTCCCCGGGCGTCCATCCCGTCGACCTCCTCGACGACGGCCGACGTCAGCTCCGCCAGGACCGCTGCGCGCGCGGGTTCGTCGAGCACTCCGGGCAGGGTGTGCAGGACGACGTCGATGCGCGGCTCCCCGGACGGTCGCCCACCCACGTGGACGCCGTCCCAGGCGCGGGTGGTGACCACGGCCAGCGGCCGGGACGTCGGGGTGTCGGGCAGCCCCTCCGCCGCCAGGGCGATGGCGCTGAGGCGATCGGCCAGGGCGTCGAGCTGCTTCTCGCCCAGGGCGTCGCGGGAGTAGGAGATCTCGACGAGGGGCACGCGGGCTCCAGTGGGTTGCGTTAGAGGACTGACTCGCCGCAGCGTAGGAGGAGTAGGTTCACTCGCGCTACCGAGGAGGGTGGATGAAACGCACGAGCTTCGCGGACTGGCAGTGCTCGGTGGCCCGCACCACCGACCTCATCGGGGACTGGTGGACCCCGCTGGTGCTGCGTGACGCCTCGAGGGGCACCACCCGGTTCGACGACTTCCAGGCCAGCCTCGGCATCAGCCGCAACGTGCTGTCCCAGCGCCTGGAGCGCCTGGTCGGCGAGGGCATGCTCCTCCCCCGCCCCTACAGCCTCCGCCCCCCGCGGCAGGAGTACCTGCTGACCGAGAAGGGCCGCGACTTCTTCGGCGTCATCCTGGCGATGATGGCCTGGGGCGACCGCTGGCTCGCCGACGGCGAGCCCCCCTTCCCGCTGCGCCACACCACCTGCGGGCACGTGACGACCCCGCAGGTGACGTGCGCGCAGTGCGGCGGGCGCCTCGACCTGGCCACCGTCGAACCCGCCGGCCCGGCCGACCCCGACCGTGAGCGGCGGCCGGGCGCGCGGGCCGCTCCCTAGTCGCGGAACAGCCCCGCGTAGGCGTTGAGCGCCGGCTGCCCGCCGAGGTGCGCGTACAGCACGTTCGAGCCGCGCGGGATGGTCCCGTCCTGCACCAGGTCGATGAGCCCCGCCATCGACTTGCCCTCGTAGACGGTGTCGAGGACGACGCCCTCCAGGCGCCCGACGAGCCGGATCGCCTCCAGGGTGGAGGCCACCGGCACGCCGTACAGCTCGCCCGCCCAGCCCTCGAGCACCTCGATCTCGTCGTCGCGCAGGTCGCGGCCCAGGCCGATGAGGTCGGCGGTGCGGCGGGCGATGCGCGCCACCTGGTCGCGGGTCTCGTCGACCTTCGCGGAGGCGTCGATGCCGATGACGCGCCGAGGGCGGTCCTGGGCGGCGAAGCCGGCGACCATCCCGGCGTGGGTGGAGCCGGTGACCGAGCACACGACGACCGTGTCGAAGAAGACGCCGAGCTCCCGCTCCTGCTGCTGGACCTCCTCGGCCCAGCGCGCGAAGCCGAGCCCGCCGAGCGGGTGGTCGGACGCGCCGGCGGGGATGGCGTACGGGGTGCCGCCGGCCGCGCGCACATCCTCGACCGCCTTCTCCCAGCTGGGCTTGAACCCGACGCCGAACCCGGCCGGGTCCAGGCGCACCTCGGCACCCATGATCCGCGAGAGCATGATGTTGCCGACCCGGTCGTTGAGGGCGTCCGGCCAGTCGACCCAGTTCTCCTGCACCAGCACGGCCTTGAGCCCCAGGTGCGCGGCGACGGCGGCCACCTGGCGGGTGTGGTTGGACTGGTACCCGCCGATGGAGACCAGGGTGTCGGCACCCTTCGCCAGGGCGTCCGGCACGAGGTACTCCAGCTTGCGGGTCTTGTTGCCGCCGTAGGCGAGGCCGGAGTTCACGTCCTCGCGCTTGGCCCAGACGCGGGCACCGCCCAGGTGGGCGGTGAGCCGGTCCATCGGGTGCACCGGGCTGGGCCCGAAGGTGAGCGGGTGGCGGGGGAAGTCGCTGAGGGCCACGACGGGTCCTTCCGGAGAGGGGCGGGGTGCTGAGTGCAACATTTTGCACCCAGCACCCCGCGCCCGGGGCCACCGCCGTAGCATCGGCCCGTGCCCGTCCCCGCCACCGAGGGAGTCCACCGCCGCGACCTGCTGCGGGACCGCGTCTACGCCTCCCTGCGCGACGCGATCGTCGACGGCACCCTCGCCCCCGGGGAGCGCCTGCGCGACCCCGACCTGGAGGCGTGGCTGGGCGTCAGCCGCACCCCCATCCGCGAGGCGCTGCAGCGCCTCGAGCGGGTGGGGCTCGTCGTCACCCGCCCCGGCCGCTCCACGACCGTCGCCCCCGTCGACTCGGCCGCCACGCGTCACGCGCAGCAGGTCGCCGCGGGCCTGCAGGAACTCGCCGTGCGCCTGGCCGTGCCCCGCCTCACCGGCGAGGACGTGACGGGCATGCGGCGGGCCAACGCCCGCTTCGCCGCGGCCCTGGCCGCCGGGGACACCGACGCCGCCCTCGCCGCCGACGACGACTTCCACGCCGTCGCGCTGCGCGCCAGCGGCAACCCGCTCATCCGCACCCACTTCGAGCAGGTCTCCCCCCTGCTGCGCCGCGTCGAGCGCCGCCGCTTCGCCTCGCGCGCCGGGCAGGGCTCCGTCGAGCAGCACGAACGCGTCGCCGCGGCGTGCGCCGCCGGGGACGTCGAGGCCGCCGCCCGCGCCGTGCGGGAGAACTGGCACTCCCTCGAGGAGGCGTGAGGCCGGCGGCCCCGCCTCACCCGGTGCGCGGCAGGACGACCTCGATGCCCGCCGGCACGGCGGGCCGCGCTCCCGGGCGCAGGCGCGCCAGGCGCCCGCCGAGGCGGAACAACCGCCCGGCCACCGGGTAGCGGCGCAGCACCGCGCCCCGGGCCGCGAGCGCCGCGTCACCGTCCAGCACCCGCGCCTCGGCCTCCACCTGCGGACCGGTCGGGCGGCCTCGCGCGGTGCAGGCCCGCACCAGCACGCGGGGGGTGTTCCGCACCCGCTTGACCTTCCAGGCGTCGCGGTCGGTGGACACCAGCAGGCGCTCGCCGTCACGGGTGAACCACAGCGGCGTGGGCTTGGGCCGCCCGTCGCGGGTGAAGGTGGTCAGCAGGACGTACTTCGACTTCTCCAGGCCCGGGGGCCACGCGGTGGGCACCCCGTCAACGTAGGGCGCCGCCGCCCCGGGCGGGAACCGGGACGACGGCGTGCGGCGGTGAGGGGCGGTCTCAGCGCAGGCCGGCGGCCCGCTCGGCGCTCTCCACGACGTTCGTCAGCAGCAGCGCCCGCGTCATCGGCCCCACCCCGCCGGGGTTGGGGGCCACGAAGCCGGCGACCTCGGCGACGTCGAGGGCGACGTCCCCGGTGAGCTTCGCCTTGCCCGTGACCGGGTCCGGGACGCGCGAGACGCCCACGTCGAGCACGGCGGCGCCCGGCTTCACGACGTCCTTCGTCACCAGGCCCGGCACGCCCGCCGCGGCGACGACCACGTCGGCGCGGCGCAGGTGGGACGCGAGGTCCTTCGTGCCGGTGTGGCACAGCGTCACCGTGGCGTTGGGGTGCCGGCGGGTCAGCAGCAGCCCGATGGGCCGCCCGACCGTGACGCCGCGGCCGACCACGACGACCTCCGCGCCGTCCAGCGGGACGTCGTGGCGCAGCAGCAGGTCGATGACGCCGCGCGGGGTGCACGGCAGCGGGGAGGTGATCTCCTCGCGCACCCGCAGCACCAGCCGGCCCAGGTTCGTCGGGTGCAGGCCGTCGGCGTCCTTGTCCGGGTCCACCATCTCCAGGACGCGGTTCGCGTCGACGCCCTTCGGCAGCGGCAGCTGCACGATGAACCCGGTGCAGTCCGGGTTCGCGTTCAGCTGCGCGATCTCCGACTCGATCTCGCCCTGCGTGGCGGTGGCCGGCAGCTCCACCTGGATCGAGGAGATGCCCACCTCGGCGCAGTCGCGGTGCTTGCCGCGCACGTACGACGCCGAGCCGGGGTCGTCGCCGACCAGGACGGTGCCCAGGCCCGGCACGACACCGCGCTCGCGCAGCACCGCCACCCGCTCGGTCAGGTCGGCCTTCACCGCCGCGGCGGCCGCCCTGCCGTCGAGGACGACCGCGCTCACGCGAACGTCTCCGCCGCCGGGTACAGCGGGAAGCGCTCGGTGAGCTTCGCCACCCGGGCGCGCAGCGCCTCGGCGTCGAAGGCCGGCTTCAGCGCCTGCGCGATGACGTCGGCGACCTCGGTGAACTCCGCCGCGCCGAAGCCGCGCGTGGCCAGCGCCGGGGTGCCGATGCGCAGGCCGGAGGTGACCATCGGCGGGCGCGGGTCGAACGGCACCGCGTTGCGGTTCACGGTGATGCCGACCTCGTGCAGGCGGTCCTCGGCCTGCTGCCCGTCCAGCTGCGACTCGCGCAGGTCCACCAGCACCAGGTGCACGTCCGTGCCGCCGGTGAGGACGGACACGCCGGCCTCCTTCGCGTCGGCCGCGGTGAGGCGCTCGGCGATGATCTTCGCGCCCTCCAGGGTGCGCTCCTGGCGCTCGCGGAACTCCGCCGAGCCGGCCACCTTGAACGCCACGGCCTTGGCGGCCACGACGTGCATGAGCGGGCCGCCCTGCTGGCCGGGGAACACCGCCGAGTCGACCTTCTTCGCGAACTCGCCGGTGGTGAGGATCAGGCCCGAGCGGGGCCCGGCGAGGGTCTTGTGCACGGTGGAGGTCACGACGTGCGCGTGCGGCACCGGCGAGGGGTGCAGGCCCGCGGCCACGAGGCCGGCGAAGTGGGCCATGTCGACCATGAGGTGCGCGCCGACCTCGTCGGCGATCTCGCGGAAGGCGGCGAAGTCCAGCTGGCGCGGGTACGCCGACCAGCCCGCGATGATCAGCTTCGGCCGAGCCGACAGCGCGGTGGCGCGCACGACGTCCATGTCCACGCGGAAGGTCTGCGGGTCCACGCCGTAGGCCGAGACGTCGTACATGCGGCCCGAGAAGTTGATCTTCATGCCGTGCGTGAGGTGACCGCCGTGGGCCAGCTCCAGGCCCAGGATGCCGTCGCCGCCGCGGATGAAGGCGTGCATGGCGGCGGCGTTGGCGCTGGCGCCGGAGTGCGGCTGGACGTTGGCGTGCTCGGCGCCGAAGAGCTCCTTGGCGCGGGTGCGGGCCAGCTCCTCGGCGACGTCGACGTGCTCGCAGCCGCCGTAGTAGCGCTTGCCGGGGTACCCCTCGGCGTACTTGTTGGTCAGCACCGAGCCCTGCGCCTGCAGGACGGCGCGCGGCGCGAAGTTCTCGCTGGCGATCATCTCCAGCGTGTCGCGCTGGCGGCCCAGCTCGGCGTCGAGGACCGCGGCGATCTCCGGGTCGACCTCGGCGAGCGGCCGGTCGGTGACCCCGGCGGGCGCGGTGGGGGTGGGCAGGACGTCGGTCACGATCGCTCCTCGGGCTCGGGCGGCGTTGGCGACGCGAGGCCCAGGCGGACGACCCCGTGAACGGCGGGCGGGCGCGGTGAGCGGAACACCCGTTGCCGCTCCCCGGTGGTGACCACCTTCGCCAGTCGCGGCAGCGCCAGCCTAGCCCAGCACGCCCGGCGGCGCGGACCCCCGGCCGCCCCGGGGACCCGCCCGCGGCGGCCGGGCCCTCAGCGCCGGACGGCGGCCTCCAGGACCGTGCGCATCTTCGCGGCCGTCTCCCGCACCTCCGCGTCGGGGTCGGAGCCGGCGACGATGCCCGCCCCGCCCAGGATGCGCATGAGGTTCCCGGCGACCTCCGCGCAGCGCACCCCCACGACCCACTCGCCGTCGCCGTCGCCGTCCTGCCAGCCGACCGCACCCGCGTAGCAGCCGCGGTCCACCTCCTCCACCTCCCGGATCGCCCGCACCGCCGCGCGGCGGGGCCAGCCGCCCACGGCGGGAGTGGGGTGCAGGGCGGCCACCAGGTCCACCGACGTGGTCCCGGTGTCGTTGAGCAGCGCCGTGATGCGCGTGGCCAGGTGCCACACCGTCGGGGTGGCCAGCAGCTCCGGCTCGGGGGCGTTGACCGTGCGGCAGAACGGGCGCAGGGCCTCCACCACGGCGTCCACCACGTACGCGTGCTCGCGGCGGTCCTTGTCGGAGGCCATCAGCGCGTCGGCGCGGCGCAGGTCCTCCTCCGGCTCCGGGGAGCGCGGCACGGACCCGGCCAGCGGCCGCAGCAGCACGCTGGGCCCGCGCCGGCGCAGCAGCAGCTCCGGGCTCGCGCCGACCAGCCAGCGCCCCCCGGGCTGCGCCGGGTCGTCCACCGGCACCGCGAGCGTCGTGGCGGCCGGGTTGCGCGCCGCGAGCTCGGCGACCAGCTCGGGCACCGGCCAGTCCACGAGGGCGGTCAGCTCCAGCGACCGGGCCAGCACCACCTTCTGCACCTCCCCCGCCTCGATGCGCGCCAGGACCTCGCGCACCGCCGCCGCGTACGCGGCCGGCGAGGGGTGGGGGCGGCTGCGCGCCACGGTCGCCGGGGCCGGCAGGTACCCCGCGGCGGGCATCAGCGGGCCGGGGCTGCGCACCGCGGGACCCACCCGCAGCGCACCGGGGGCGGACAGGTCGAAGGGCACCGCTCCGGCCACGACGACGCCCTCCGGCTCCTCCTCCAGCGCACGGCCCGTGCTGCGCAGCTGCTCGGCGCCGGAGCCGCCGGGCACCAGCGGGCGGGGGCCGGTCTGCACCAGGGTGCTCTTGGCGTCGGAGAAGACGGTGGCGCCGGCGCGCACCGCGAGGGTCGCCGCGGCGGGTTCTGGCACGCGCCCACCCTAGGCTTCACGTCCGTGAGCGCACGCCCGAGGGTCCTGACCCTGTCCTGCCCCGACCGCCCCGGCATCGTCCACGCCGTCACCGGAGCCCTGGTGGCGCTGGACGCCAACATCACCGAGAGCCAGCAGTACGGCGACCCGGACACCGGGCTCTTCTTCATGCGCGTGGCCTTCGACGCCTCCGCCAGCGACGAGGCGCTGCGCGAGACCGTCGGGGTGGTCGCCGCCCGCTTCGGGCTGACGTGGGACCTGCGCGACGCCGCCGAGCGGGTGCGCACCCTCGTGCTGTGCTCCAAGCAGGGCCACTGCCTCAACGACCTGCTGTTCCGACACCGCTCCGGCGACCTGCCGGTGGACGTGGTCGGCGTGGTGTCCAACCACACCGACCTGGCGCCGCTGGCGGAGTTCTACGGCGTGCCGTTCCACCACGTGCCGGTGACCACCGGCGACGCCGCCTCCAAGGAGGCCGGCGAGGCGCGGCTGCTGGAGCTGGTGGCGGAGCTGGACGTGGAGCTGGTGGTGCTGGCCCGCTACATGCAGATCCTGTCCGACGCCCTGTGCCGGGAGCTGTCGGGCAGGGCGATCAACATCCACCACTCGTTCCTGCCGAGCTTCAAGGGCGCGCGCCCCTACCACCAGGCCCACGCCCGCGGCGTGAAGATCATCGGCGCGACCGCGCACTACGTGACGGCGGACCTCGACGAGGGGCCGATCATCGAGCAGGAGATCGAGCGGGTGGACCACCGCCACACGCCCGCCGAGCTGGTGCGCCTGGGCCAGGACGTCGAGGCGCGCACCCTGGCGCGCGCGGTGCGCTGGCACGCCGAGCACCGCGTCCTGCTGGACGGGCACCGCACGGTCGTCTTCCGCTGACGCACGGCCCGCCGCCCCGGGCCGGTGGGCCCCGGGGCGGCCGCGGGTCAGAGCCCCGGCAGGTGCCCGCCCGTTCCCGCGGACGCCATCGGCACCACGGGGGCGTCGGGCCGGGGGTTGCGCGCGGCGGTGCGCGCGCGGTCGCCGGACATCGCGCTGCGGGCGGCGTCGGCGTCGGCGTGCACGGGGATGCGGAAGATGTGGCCGCTGCGGCGCAGGCTGCGGGCCGTGGCGCCGTCCCGGTCGTCCAGCACCGCGAAACCGCGGTGCAGGTGCTTGGCCCGGCTGCGGACCGACGCCAGCGCCTGCAGCGCCCCGTCGTCGAACTCGGTGATGCCGTGGGCCTCCAGCAGGACGTCGCCGTCCGAGCCGTCGCCCAGGGCGGCCCTCAGCACGTCGCCCAGCTCGGCGCCGTCACCGTCGTGCACCGCTCCCGTCACGGTGACCGTCGCGCCGCTGTCCGCTCGTCGAACCTTCATGACCCCTGCTCCCGCTGGTCGCCCGGCGGCAGAGACCTGCGGCCGGTCCGGACGGCCGTCCCCGCGGTGCGCGGGACGGGCGGGCCCCGCGCGCTGCGGGACCGCCGACGGCATCGCGCCCCGAGGGCGCGCGGAGGAGTGCTGGTCCCCGTGGAGAGGTCCCGGTGCGCCGTCGTCCGACGCCCCGGGTCCCTGCTGTGGACTGTACGCCCGTCCGGGCCCCGCGCGGTGCACCGTCGCCCCGCCGGCCCGCCTCAGCCGGTGCTCGCGCCCAGGCGCAGGTGCTCGGCGTCGATGCGGTCGGCGCGCACCAGGTCGTCCTCGAAGTCCACCTCGACGACGTCGAAGCGGGAGACGTCCACCGGCCTCACCCGCAGGCCGCGGCGCGCGATCGCCGTCTCCAGGCCCCGCTCGAAGTAGTCGGTGTCCGCGCACGCGCGCAGCTCCTCGACCAGCACCGCCTTGTCCGCGGCCGAGACGTGGTTGATGCCCACCGCCTCGCCGAGCCCGCCGACCACCGTCTTGGACAGCTCGCGCACGAACCCCTCCGCGTCGACGGTGTACTTCACCTCCTCCTCCCCCACGGCCTCGGTGTTCACGCACACGAACGTCTCGTCGCGCTCCAGCCACGGCTGGACGTGCTGCAGGACGCGCGGGTCGAACACGACGTCGCCGTTCATCCACAGGACCCCGCCGCGGTGCGAGGTCGTCAGCGCCCGCAGCAGGCTCTTGGAGGTGTTCGTGGAGTCGAACAGCTCGTTGTAGGCGAAGAGGACGTCCGGGCGGGCCTCCATGATCACGGTGGCCTTGAAACCCACGACCACGGTGATCGGCACGTCCTCACCGAGCACCGAGCGCAGGTTGTCCACCTGCTGCTCCATGATGGTGCGCCCGTCGCGCAGGCGCGTCTGCGACTTCGGCAGCGGCCGGCCCAGGCGGGTGCCCAGCCCGGCCGCCAGGACCACGGTCTGCACCTCGGTGCTGCGCTCGCTCACACCCGCACCTCCCCCGCCGGCAGGACGAGGTCGAGCACTCGGTCGGCGGCGTGCCCGTCCTCGGCGTGGCAGAACATCTCCTGGAACGCCTCGTAGCGCTCCTCGAACCGGGCACGCACCCCGTCGAGGTCGGCGAGGGCGTCCAGGACCTCCTCCGACTCCGCCACCATCGGGCCCGGCGCGATCTCGTGCGGGTCGAAGTAGAAACCGCGCAGCACGTCGCGGTAGCGGTCCAGGTCGTAGACGTAGTACACGATCGGCTTGCCGGTGACGGCGAAGTCGAACTGGGTCGAGGAGTAGTCGGTCACCATGACGTCCGCGGCCAGGTACAGGTCGCTGATGTCGGGGTGGAAGGACAGGTCCAGCACCCCGGGCACGTCCAGGCCCTGCAACGCCGCGGAGACCATGTAGTGCAGCCGCAGCAGCATCACGTGGTCCTCGCCCAGCCGCTCGGTGAAGCGCTGCAGGTCCAGGGCCAGGCGGAAGTCCGGGCCGTCGCCGAACTTGTCGTCGTCGCGCCACGTCGGCGTGTAGAGGACCGCGGTCGTGCCCTCGGCGATGCCCAGCTCGGCGCGCACGCGGGCGCGGCGCTCCGCCGCACCGGGGGCGCTGAGCACGTCGTTGCGCGGGTACCCGGTGACGGGCACCGGGCCGTCGAAGCGGAACGCGCCCCGCAGCGGGCCGGTGCTGGCGTCGTTCGGGGACAGCAGCAGGTCCCAGCGGGCCACGTCGCGGTCCAGGCGGTCCAGCCGCCCCTCGGGCGCGAACAGCACGTCGCGGTGGATGCGCTTCAGCGGCGTGCCGTGCCAGGTCTGCAGGTACGTGGTGCCCGGGCGCTTGTCCCAGTCGAAGTCCAGGTGCGTGTTGGAGACCACCAGGTCGGCGGACTCCAGAGCCGCGACCGCCCCGGGCGAGTCGATGTCGACGGTGGCGGTACCGGCGGGGAAGCCGTGCGCGTGCGCCGGCGTGGACAGCCACAGGTGCTCCACGTCGCGGTCGCCGCGCGCCAGGAGGCGCTGGTGCAGAGCGCGCGGGTTGTCCGAGTACCGCCCCTCGAAGCTGTGGTAGACGATCTTCACGGTGCCCCTCGTCGGTCGGGCCGCGGGGGACGCGTGGTTCGGTCGTGCCCGCGGCGGGATCGCCCATCATGCGGCACGCCCGCACCCCGCGCAGCACCACCGGGAGCCCGCGCGAGGGCGGGCTCCCGGTGGGCACCGGCCGGTGGGTCAGCCGGTGAAGGCGTCCAGGCGCAGGTGCTCGGCGTCGATGCGGTCGGCGCGCACCAGGTCGTCCTCGAAGTCCACCTCGACGACGTCGAAGCGGGAGACGTCCACCGGGGCGATGCGGACCCCTCGCGCGATCGCGGTCTCCAGGCCCCGCTCGAAGTAGTCGGTGTCCGCGCACGCGCGCAGCTCCTCGACCAGCACCGCCTTGTCCGCGGCCGAGACGTGGTTGATGCCCACCGCCTCGCCGAGCCCGCTGACCACCGTCTTGGACAGCTCGCGCACGAACCCCTCCGCGTCGACGGTGTACTTCACCTCCTCCTCCCCCACGGCCTCGGTGTTCACGCACACGAACGTCTCGTCTCGCTCGATCCAGGGCCGCGCGTCGCGCAGGACGCGCGGGTCGAACACGACGTCGCCGTTCATCCACAGCACCCCGCCGCGGTGCGAGGTCGTCAGCGCCCGCAGCAGGCTCTTGGAGGTGTTCGTGGAGTCGAACACCTCGTTGTAGGTGAACCGCAGGTCGGGGTGGGCCTCCACGACGACCATCGCCTTGAACCCGACGACGACCGTGATCGGCACGTCGGGCCCCAGGGCCGAGCGGACGTTGTCCACCTGCTGCTGCATGATCGTGCGGCCGTCGCGCAGGCGCGTCTGCGACTTCGGCAGCGGCCGGCCCAGGCGGGTGCCCAGCCCGGCCGCCAGGATCACCACCTGCACGTCGAGGGACTCGCGGTTCCCGGTGTTCACGGTCGCACCTCCCGGTGGTCGAGGACGAGGTCGAGCACGCGGTCGGCGGCGTGCCCGTCCTCGGCGTGGCAGAACATCTCCTGGAACGCCTCGTAGCGCTCCTTGAACCGGATCCGCACGTCCTCCAGGCCGGCCAGGGCGTCCAGGACCTCCTCGGAGGTCTCCAGCAGCGGGCCGGCGGCGATCTCGTGCGGGTCGAAGTAGAAACCGCGCAGCACGTCGCGGTAGCGCTCCAGGTCGTAGACGAACGAGACGATCGGCTTGCCGGTGACGGCGAAGTCGAACATCGCGGACGAGTAGTCGGTGACCAGGACGTCCGCGGCCAGGTACAGGTCGTTGACGTCCGGGTGCCGGGACACGTCGAGGACACCCGGCACGTCCAGGCCGCGCAGCGCGTCGGGCACCAGGTAGTGCAGGCGCAGCAGCAGCACGGCCTCGCCACCCAGGCGCTGCGCGAAGCGCTGCAGGTCCAGCTGCAGGCGGAAGTCGGGGCCGTCGCCGAACCGGTCGTCGTCGCGCCAGGTCGGCGCGTACAGGACCGCGGTCGTGCCCTCGGCGATGCCCAGCGCGGCGCGCACCGCCGCGCGGCGCTCGACGGCGCCCGGGGCGAGCAGGGCGTCGTTGCGCGGGTACCCGGTGACCGGGACCGGGCCGGGGAAGCCGAACGCGGCGCGCAGGGGCACCGCGGCGGCCACGCTCGGCGCGAGCAGGACGTCCCAGCGGGTGATGTCGTCGTCGAGGGCGCTCATGACGTCCTCGCCGTCGGGCTGGGTGAAGAGCGCGTCGCGGTGGATGCGCTTCAGCGGCGTGCCGTGCCAGGTCTGCAGGTACGTGGTGCCCGGGCGCTTCTCCCAGGCCGGCAGGTGGTTGTCGGCGATCACGAGGTCCGCCGACTCCAGGGCGGCGGTGGCCTCGGGGGTGCGCAGGGCCGCGGTGGCGGTGCCGGCGGGGAAGGCGGCGGCGTGGCCGGGCCCGGCCAGCCAGACGTGCTCGGCGTCGACGTCGCCGCGGGTCAGCAGTCGCTGGTGCAGGGCCCGCGGGTTGTCGGAGTACCGCCCTCCGAAGCTGTAGTAGACGATCTTCACGGTGTTCCTGTCGTTCGGGCCGGGACGGGCTCGTGATCGGCCCGGCCTCGGCGCAGGCGCCCATGATGCCCGTTCGGACCCCCTGCCGGGCCCGCTCCGGGCACGCCGGGCCCCCGTTCGGGCGCGCCGGAGCCCCCGCGCACGTCGCGCGCGGGGGCTCCGGCGGCGGCTGCCGGGCGGCTCAGGCCAGGCGGGCGCCGAGGTTCTCGTCGAGCGTGGCGAGGAACTCCTCGGTGGTCTGCCACTGCTGGTCCGGGCCGACCAGCAGGGCGAGGTCCTTGGTCATCTTCCCGCTCTCGACGGACTTGATGACGACGTCCTCGAGGGTCTCGGCGAAGCCGGTGACCTCGGGGGTGGAGTCGAGCTTGCCGCGGTGCGCCAGGCCCCGGGTCCACGCGTAGATCGACGCGATGGGGTTGGTCGAGGTGGGCTTGCCCTGCTGGTGCTGGCGGTAGTGGCGGGTCACGGTGCCGTGCGCGGCCTCGGCCTCGACCACGGAGCCGTCCGGGGTGGACAGCACGGAGGTCATCAGGCCCAGGGAGCCGAAGCCCTGCGCGACGGTGTCGGACTGCACGTCGCCGTCGTAGTTCTTGCAGGCCCAGACGTAGCCGCCCTCCCACTTCAGGGACGCGGCGACCATGTCGTCGATGAGGCGGTGCTCGTAGGTGATGCCCGCCTCGGCGAACTTCTCCTTGAACTCGGTCTCGTAGACCTCGGCGAAGATGTCCTTGAAGCGGCCGTCGTAGGCCTTCAGGATCGTGTTCTTCGTGGACAGGTAGACCGGGTACTTCCGCGCCAGGCCGTAGTTCATCGAGGCGCGGGCGAAGTCGTAGATGGAGCTGTCGAGGTTGTACATCGACAGGGACACGCCGGCGCCGGGGGCCTGGAAGACCTCGTGCTCGATCGGCTCGGAGCCGTCCTTCGGGGTGAAGGTCACCGTCAGGGTGCCCTCGCCGGGGAACTTGAAGTCGGTGGCGCGGTACTGGTCGCCGAAGGCGTGGCGGCCGACGATGATCGGCTTGGTCCAGCCCGGGACCAGGCGCGGCACGTTGGAGATGATGATCGGCTCGCGGAAGATGACGCCGCCGAGGATGTTGCGGATGGTGCCGTTGGGCGAGCGCCACATCTTCTTGAGGCCGAACTCCTCCACCCGCGCCTCGTCGGGGGTGATGGTGGCGCACTTCACGCCGACCCCGGCCTTCTGGATGGCGTGGGCGGCGTCGATCGTGACCTGGTCGTCGGTCGCGTCGCGGTTCTCCATGCCGAGGTCGTAGTACTGCAGGTCGACGTCGAGGTAGGGGTGGATCAGCCGGTCCTTGATGAACTGCCAGATGATCCGGGTCATCTCGTCGCCGTCGAGCTCCACGACGGGTCCCTGCACCTTGATCTTGGCCACGTGCTGTCTCCTCCTGACCGTGGGCCGGCCCGCTGCGGGACGGCTTCGTCTCGACGTCAAGCTACCGGGCACCACCCCCCGCAGCGCCAGCGCCCGTCGCGCGGTTCGGGGCGAGGGCCGCCGGGCGCGTACGCTGCCGCCCCGTGACTGGTCTCGACGCGCCCGCGCACGACCCCGCCCCCACGGGCCCGGCCGAGCAGGCTGGTCCCGACCCGCGCAGCACCGCCGGCAAGCTGGCCGAGCTGCACCGCCGCGCCGAGGTGGCGGTGGCCGCCGCGGACGAGCGGGCCGCGGCCAAGCAGCACCCGCGCGGCAAGAAGACCGCCCGCGAGCGCATCGCGGCGCTGGTGGACGAGGGCTCCTTCGTCGAGCTGGGCGGCATGGCGCGCTCGAGCGCCACGGCCTTCGGCATGGCGAGCAAGCACGTCGACGGCGACGGCGTGGTCACCGGCCACGCCACGGTGGACGGCCGCCCGGTGGCCGTGTACGCGCAGGACTTCACCGCCTTCGGCGGCTCCCTGGGCGAGGTGCACGGCGCGAAGATCGCCCACCTGCAGGAGTGGGCGGCCACCACCGGGTGCCCCGTGATCGGCATCAACGACGGCGGCGGCGCCCGCATCCAGGAGGGCGTGGCCTCCCTGGTGCAGTACGCGCGCATCTTCCGCCGCAACGTGCACGCCTCCGGGGTGGTCCCGCAGATCTCGCTGATCGCCGGGCCCTGCGCGGGCGGGGCGGTGTACTCCCCCGCCCTGACCGACTTCACCGTCATGGTCGACGGCACCAGCCACATGTTCGTCACCGGCCCGGACGTCATCCGCACCGTCACCGGCGAGGACGTCGGCTTCGAGGAGCTGGGCGGCGGTCGCACCCACAGCACCCGCTCGGGGGTGGCGCACCACCTGGCCGAGGACGAGGACGAGGCGCTGGGGTACGTGCGCGACCTGCTGTCCTTCCTGCCCAGCAACAACCTGTCCGAGCCGCCGGTGCTGCCGGCGGAGGACGTGCGCGGCCTCGAGCCCGACGAGCTGGACCTGTCGCTGGACGCGATCGTGCCGGACTCGGCCAACCAGCCGTACGACATGGGCGCGGTGATCGCCGCCGTCGTGGACGACGCCGAGTTCCTGCAGGTCCACGAGCTGTTCGCGCCCAACGTGCTGTGCGGCTTCGGCCGGGTGGAGGGCCGCACGGTGGGGATCGTGGCCAACCAGCCCGCGCAGCTGGCCGGGACGCTGGACATCGACGCCTCGGAGAAGGCCGCGCGCTTCGTGCGCACCTGCGACGCGTTCAACGTGCCGGTGCTGACGCTGGTGGACGTGCCCGGCTTCCTGCCCGGCGTGGGCCAGGAGCACGGCGGGATCATCCGCCGCGGCGCGAAGCTGCTGCACGCCTACGCCGAGGCGACCGTGCCGCTGGTGACGGTGATCACCCGCAAGGCCTACGGGGGCGCCTACATCGTCATGGGGTCCAAGGAGATGGGCGCCGACGTGTGCCTGGCCTGGCCGACCGCGCAGATCGCGGTCATGGGCGCGCAGGGCGCGGTGAACATCCTGCACCGCGGCACCCTGAAGCGGACCGCCGAGGACGGCGGCGACGTCGAGGCGCACCGGCAGCAGCTGGTGACCGAGTACGAGGACGAGCTGGCCAACCCGTACGTGGCCGCCGAGCGCGGCTTCATCGACGCCGTCATCGCCCCCTCGGAGACCCGGGTGCACGTCACCCGGGCGCTGCGCGCGCTGGCGACCAAGCGCGCCTCGCTGCCGGCCAAGAAGCACGGGAACATCCCCCTGTGAGCGCGCAGCCGACCGACCCCACCACCGGCCCCACCCCTGCCCGGGCGGCCGTCGGCCTGCTGACGGCGCTGCGCATCGAGCGCGGGCACCCCGAACCGGAGGAGCTGGCGGCCCTGACGGTGGTGCTGACCCGGCTGGCCGCGGCGCCGGCCGCGCCCGCGGCGCCGCAGCCGCTGCCGGCCTCGCGCTGGGCGGACCGCCGGCGCGCGCTGGGGCTGGCCCCGGAGCCCGGTCCGGGCGCCTGGCGGGCCAGCGCCCTGCCGCGGTGAGCCCGGCGGCGGGTGCCCCCGCACCCCGCCCGCCCGGCGCGGTGCGGGTGGTGCACGCCGCCGACGTGCACCTGGACTCCCCGCTGCGGGGGCTGCGGCGCCTCGGCGACGACGCCGTCGCGCAGACCCTGAGGACCGCGACCCGCGGCGCGCTGGAACGGCTGGTCTCGCTGTGCGTGGACAGCGGCGCCGACGCCCTGGTGCTGGCCGGCGACCTCTACGACGGCACCTGGCACGACTACGCCACCGGGCGCTTCTTCACCCGGCAGGTGCAGCGGCTGGACGACGAGGGGGTCCGCGTCTTCCTCGTCTCCGGCAACCACGACGCGGAGAGCCAGATCACGCACTCGCTGACGCTGCCGGGCAACGTGCACCGCTTCTCGGTGGACGGGCCCGAGACCGTCGTGGACGAGCACCTGGGCCTGGCCGTGCACGGGCAGGGCTACCGCACGCGGGCGGTGTCCTCGAACCTGGCCGCCGGCTACCCGGGCAGGGTGGCGGGCGTGGCGAACGTGGGCCTGCTGCACGCGACCGTCGACGGCAGCCAGGGCGAGCACGAGCGGTACGCGCCGTGCTCGGTGGCCGACCTGACGTCGCTGGGCTACGAGTACGTCGCCCTGGGGCACGTGCACGCCCGCGAGGTGCTGGCCACCGGCGCCACGACGATCGCCTACTCGGGCAACCTGCAGGGCCGGCACCCGCGCGAGACGGGCGCCAAGGGCGCCTACCTGGTGGACCTCGTGCCCGGCGAGCCGGCCAGGCCGGCCTTCCACGCCCTGGACGTGGCGCGGTGGGAGTCGCTGGCCGTGGACGTCACCGGCGCCGAGGACGTCGCCGACGTCGTGCACGCCCTGCGCGCGGCGATGGCGGGGGCCCGCGAGCAGGCCGGGGACCGGCCCGTGGTCGTGCGCGCCACCCTGACGGGGCCCACGGCCGCCGCCGCGGACCTCGCCGACGCCGAGCGCCTGCGCGAGGAGGCCGAGCAGGCCGCCGAGGCCGCCGGCGTGGTGCTGGAGAAGGTGGACTCCCGCGCGCGCCCGCCCCGCGCCGGCGGCGCCGACGACCCCGAGCTGCTGGCCGCGGTGGAGCGCGCCGCGCACGCCCTCGCACACGACCCGGCGCTGACCCAGCACGTGCGGGCGGTGCGCAACGAGGTGGGTCGGCGGCTGAAGGAGGCCGACCTGCTGGACCTGGGCGACCCGCGCACGCTGCGAGCGCTGGCCGAGCGCGCCGCGGAGGACCTGCTCACCCGCCTGGCGGGGGGCCGCTGATGCTGCGCGAGGTGCGCCTGGCGCCCTACGGCGCGTTCGAGGCCGCCACGATCGCCCTCGGCCCGGGCCTGACGGTGGTGGTGGGCCCCAACGAGTCCGGCAAGTCCACCCTGCTGGCGGCGGTGGAGGACCTGCTGTTCGGGTTCGAGAAGAGCCCCCGCTACGCGTTCGCGCACGCCCGGGCCCGGCTGCGCGTGCACGCCCGCTGGGACGACGGCAGCGGCCCGCGCGAGCTGGTGCGCTCGGCGCGGGGCCTGCTGGACGGCGACGGGGACGGCGAGCCGGTGGTGCCGCCGTGGGCGCAGGAGGGCTGGGACCGCGCCGCGTGGGCGGGCCGGCTGGGGATGGACCACGAGCGGCTGCGCGCCGGGGGACGGCTGGTCCTGCGCGGAGCCGGCGACCTGGCCGCGCTGGTGTTCAGCGCCCACCACGGCAGCGCGGCGCAGGAGCTGCTGGAGTCGCTGGAGGCCGAGGCGGACCGCCTGTGGCGCCCGCGCGGCAGGTCGGCGCTGAAGGACCGCGCGGCCGCCCTGGACGCGCTGGACGCCGAGCTGGAGCGCACCGCCGTGCGCGCCGGTGCCGTGGAGGCCGCCCGCGCCGGCCTGGACTCGGCCCGCGGGGCGTCGGAGCGGGCGCTGGAGCGCTGGCGGACCGGGCGGGCGGTCCACGAGGCCGCCGAGCGGCGGGTGCGGCTTGCGCCGCGGGTGCGGGCAGCGCTGCGCGAGCGGGACCGGGCCGCCGAGCTGTCGGCGTGGCTGGCCGGTGCCGGCGGGGCCCTGGACGCGGCGGCCGTGGACGCGCACGCCGCCGCCGTCGCCGCCCGCGACGGGTCGGCGGCCGCGCTGGCCGCGCTGGAGCAGCGGGCGCAGCGGCTGAGTGCCGAGCGCGAGCGCTGCACCGTCGAGGACGACGTCCTGGCCGCCGGCGAGGAGCTGGACGCGCTGCTGGACGCGCGCCAGGCTCGCGCGCAGGACGCGGACGAGGCCGCCGGGGCGCGGCACGCGGCCGCCGAGGCGCTGCGGGAGGCCCGCGCGGCGCTGGCCGACCTCGGCCCCGTGCCCGACGGGCCCCTGGAGGAGGTCGTGCCGGCGCTGCTGGCGCTGCTGCGGGTGCCCGCCGACCGCGCCGCCGACCTGTCGGCGCGGGCTGCGGCGTGCGCGCAGGCCGAGGCCGAGCTGGCCCGCGCGGAGGAGGACCTGGCCGCGGCGCGCACCGCCGCGGCCCGGCACGCCGCCGCCGCCGAGGTCGCGGACGACGACGCCGCCCTGCTGCGCGAGCTGGTGGGTGCGGCCGAGCGGGAGGGGTCCGCACCGCGCGCCTGGCGGTCGGCGCTGGCCGAACGGGACGCGCGCACGGCGGCGGCCCGCGCGGCTGCCGTCGCCGCGGGAGCCGTGGACCCGGACGCGGCCGTCCTGCAGCCCCCCGCGCTGGACGCCGCGCTCGTGCACGAGCGCCACGAGGCGCTGGCGACCGCCACCACGGAGCTGGAGCTGGCCGTCGCCGAGCGCGAGCGCTGCGCGCACGCGGCCCGCGCGGCCGCCGCCGAGCTGGCGGAGGCGGCGGGCGGCGCCGGGGGCGCCGGGGAGGAGGAGCTGGTCGCCGCGCGGGCCGCCCGCGACGCCGCCCTGGCACCCGTGCGCGCCGGCCGGGCGCTGGACGCCGGCGCCGCGCAGGCCCTGCTGGCGGCGGTCGCCCGCACCGACGCCGCCGCCGACGCCCTCCTGGAGCACGCCGAGGCCGCCGCCCGGCTGCGCCAGCTGCGTCGCCACGCCGAGCGCGCCGCCGCCGGGGAGGCCGCCGCGGTCGCCGCCGAGGAGGCCGCCCACCGCACCGCCGGGGAGGCCCGCGCCGCCCGGGACGAGCTGTTCACGGCCGCCGGCGTGCGGGTCCCGGCCCAGGACCCCTCGGCCGTGCTGGCCGCGCTGCACCAGCTGGGGACCGAGCGGGCCGCCGCCGCCGCGGCCGCCGAGCGCGCGCGGGAGCTGCGCGGCGACGCCGACGCCCAGCTGGCGCAGCTGGCGGTGGTGCTGGAGCGCTGCGGGCGTGCCGGTGCCGCCGAGGCCGGGCTGGAGCCCGCGCTGGAGGCGGCCCGCGCGGTGCTCGCCGCCGCCACCACCGCCGCCGCGGAGCGGGCCCGCAGCGCCGAGCGCGAGCGTGCCGCGCAGGAGGCCGCCGACCGGTGCGCTCGCCGCGCGGACGAGGCCGGACGGGCCGCGGAGGCGTTCCGCGCGGCCGCGGCCGGCGCCGGGCTGCCGGACGGGCTGGGACCGCAGGGGTGGGCGGCCCGGGCGCGGACCCTGCAGGTGGCGGTGGAGCGCGCGGACGCGGCAGCCGCGGAGCTGGCGCGCGCCGGCGCGCGCGAGGAGCGCGTCGGCGCGTTCGCCGCGGCCGTCGCGGCCGTCGCCGCCCGCCTCGGCGTGACCTGCGGGGCCGGACGGGCGGAGGTGGGCGCGGCGCTGTCGGTGCTGGCGGAGCGGCTGCGCACCAGCCGGGCCGACGAGCGCACCGCCGAGGCCCTGGAGCGGCAGCTGGCCGAGGTGGCCGACGAGCGCACCCGCGAACGGGCGCGCGGCGAGGCCGCGGAGGTGGAGCTGGCCGCGCTGCGCGCGGTGGGCGAGGAGCCGCCCGCGCTGGCGGAGCGCGCCGACCGCAGCGCGCGGCTGCTGGCCGCGCGCGCCGCCGAGCAGGCCGAGCTGGCCGCCCTGGCCGTCGAGGTGGGCGGCCGGGACGCCGTGGCCCGGCTGGTGGAGGAGGTCGGCACCCGCACCGACGCGGACCTGCGCACGGACGCCGAGGAGCTGGCCGCCGCCGCCGAGGCGGCGCACGAGGCGTGGGCGCAGGCGCGCGAGGCGGTCGGCCGCGCCGAGACGGAGCTGGAGCGCCTCGCCAGCGGCGCGGACGCCAACGTGCTGGCGGCGCGGCGCGCGGAGGCGCTGGCGGAGCTGCAGGCCGACACCGAGCGGTACGTGCAGGTGGACCTGCAGCGCACGGTGCTGCGCCGGCAGCTGGAGGAGTTCTCCGCCGCGCGCGCCAACCCGCTGCTGGAGGAGGCCGGGCGGGTGCTGTCGGTCCTGACCGGTGGGCGCTGGACGGGCCTGAGCGCGCTGGACGACGGCGGCAGCCGGCGCCTGGCGGTGCGGCGCAGCGACGGGGAGGTGCTGGAGGGCGCCGAAGGGCTGTCCGAGGGCACCGCCGACCAGGTGTTCCTGGCGCTGCGGCTGGCCGCGATCGCCGCCGAGCACCGCCGGCTCGTCGAGGCCGGGCAGGGACCGCTGCCCGTCGTCCTGGACGACGTGCTGATGACGTTCGACGAGGGCCGCACGGGCGCGGCGCTGGCGGCCCTGGCGGAGCTGGCGCGGGAGGTGCAGGTGGTGCTGCTGACGCACCACGCCGACGTCGCCGAGCGCGCCGCCGCGCTGGCCCCCGGCGCCTCCCCGGGCGACGGCCGCGACGTCACGGTGACGCGGCTGCCCGTCCCCGCGGCGCCGGAGGACCTGGCGGCCGCCCCGGCCCGGGCGGCGAGGCCGGCGCGCGGGGGTGGCGCGGACCCGCAGCTGGTGCGGGCGTGGGCGCGGGCGCAGGGGTGGCAGGTCGCCGACCGCGGCCGGGTCAGCGAGCAGCTGGTGCTGGACTACCTGGCCGCGCACGACCTCTCGTGAGGGCCCGCCCCGTGCTGCGAGGACTCACCCCGTCCCGGCCGCGGCGTGGGAGACCCCGAGCCGGGCACCGGCCTCGTCCAGCGCACGCGCCCCCGCCACGACGTCGGCGGCGGGCCGCAGCGGTGTCGTGGTGCGCCCGGCGCCGATGCAGGCGGCGACCTCGGTGGCCTGGTGGTGCAGTCCGCCGTGGTCGTGGGGCTCGGGGTCCTGCCAGCTGTCCACCACGGTCCCGTCCGCGGCCCGCAGCTCGACGTCGCCGGGGGTGGAGAACCGTCCCGGCAGCACGAGCGTGGCCCGCGTGCCGGCGATCACGGCCGTGCAGGGCGTGACGCTGAACAGGGTGGTGTGCAGGACCGACTGGCGCCCGCCCGCGTGCGCGAGCAGCACCGACGCCTGGCCGTTGACGCCGGTGGGGGCGTCCTCGCCGGAGGCGTGCACCGCGGTGGCCGGGCCGAGCACCCAGGTGGCCAGGGCGGTGAGGTAGCTGCCGAGGTCGAGCAGGGTGCCGCCGGCCAGGCGCGGGCCGAGGATGCGGTGGCCGGGGCCGAAGTGCTCGCCGTGGTCGGCGAGGACGGTGCGCACGTCCCCCAGCAGCCCCCTCCCAGGACCTGCCGAACGACGTCGAACCTCGGCAGGTGGAGCGTCCACACCGCCTCGGCGCAGAACACGCCGCGGGCGGCGGCCGCCCCGGACACCTCCGCCGCCCGGGCGGCGTCCAGGCCGAGGGGCTTCTCCACGAGGACGTGCTTGCCGGCCTCCACCGCCAGCAGCGCCAGGTCGCGGTGGGTGTGGTGCGGGGTGGCGACGTACGCGACGTCCACGGAGGGGTCCTCCAGCAGGGCCCGGTAGGAGCCGTGCGCCCGCTCGACGCCGGCGGCCGCGGCGAACCGCCGCGCCGACTCCCCGCCGCGCGAGCCCACCGCCACGACGCGCTGGTCGCTGGAGGCGGCGAGGGCGGCGGTGAACCGCCGCGCGGTCCACCCGGTGCCCAGCACGCCCCAGCGCAGCGCCGGCACGGCCTCCTCCCGCCGGCGCGGCGCGGGCAGGCGCAGGTCCGCGGCGCTCACCGGGCCACCTCCCCGGGGCGGCCCGAGCGCATGGAGGCGATCGCTGCGGCGGCGACCCGCTGGGCGGCCACCCCGTCGGCGGCCCCCGCCAGGGCCGGGTCCACCGGCCCGCCGCGGGCCGCGTCGACCCACGCCTGCAGCTGCAGGCGGTACGCGTCGGCGAACCTGGGCCGCCAGTCGGCGTCGTGCGCGCGCTGGTGGCGCAGGTCGCGGTCCACCTCCAGCCGGGCCGGCACCGGCAGGGTGGCGGCGCCCCCGGTGCCGACGACCTCGCAGCGCACGTCGTAGCCGTAGCGGGCGGCGAGGAACACCTCGACGGTGGTCAGGGCGCCGTCGGCGGTGCGCAGCAGCAGCACCTGCGGGTCCACGAGCACCGGCTCCCCCGCCGTCGCGGCGGCGGGCGCGTGCCAGGACACCTCCACGACCTCGCTGCCCAGCAGCCACGGCACGACGTCGAGGTCGTGGATCGCCGATCCGGTCACGGAGGACTCCGACGTGGCGCCGGGACCGGGGGCCACGCCGCGGCTGACGTGGTGCACCAGCACGACCCGGCCCAGCTCCCCGGCGCGCAGCGCCCGTGCCAGGGCGGCGTAACCGGGGTCGAAGCGGCGCATGAACCCGACCGCGAACAGCGGCGCACCCGGTGCGGCCGCCGCGGCGGCCACCTCCAGGGCGCCGTCCAGCGTGGGGGCGAGGGGTTTCTCGCACAGCACGGGTTTCCCCGCGGCCAGCGCGGCGGCGGTCAGTTCCGGGTGGGTGGCGTCGGGGGAGGCGACGACGACGGCGTCCACGTCGCCGGCGGTGACGAGTCCGCGCGGGTCGGAGAGCATGCGCGCTCCCCCGGCGCCGGCGGCCGCGGCGGCGGCGCGCGCGGTGTCGGGGTCGGCGACGGCCGTGACCGCGGCGCCGCTGACGAAGCGGTGCAGCGTGCGGGCGTGGTCGGCGCCCATGACCCCGGCACCGGCCACGCCCACCCGCAGGGGGTCCTGCGTCACGCGCGCACCTCACGGCGGCGGGCGGCGTGCTCGCGCAGGCGCGCGACGGCGTCGTCGGTGCCGGCGTCCTCGCGCAGGCAGTCCCACAGCACCTCCGCCTGCGAGGGCGGGTTGATGCGCCCGACCGGCTGGTCGAGGTCCAGGTCGGTGGGGAACGGGTACCCCTCGGCGGAGGCGGCGATCACGTTGTGCAGCAACGCGTCCGGAACTCCCGCGGCACGGCGGGCACGCAGCTGCGGGTACAGCGCCTCGCACACGGCGAGGCGGTCCACGACCTCCAGGGAGCGGCCGAACGCGGAGGAGACCTGCAGCAGGTTCGCCATGCGCTTGACGTCCGCGGAGACGTTGGATCCGGCGCAGTGGAACAGGGCCGGGTTGAAGAACACCGCGTCGCCCTTGTGCAACGGCAGCTGCACGTGGTTCTCGTCGAAGTACGCGCGGAACTCCGGCAGCACCACCGCGAGGTAACCGGGCTCGTACTTCTGCGAGTGCGGCAGGTACATCGTCGGCCCGGACTCCACGGGCATGTCCACGTGCGCCACCGCGCCCTGCAGCGTCATCACCGGCGAGAGGCGGTGCACGTGGGCGGGGAACCGCTCGGCGGTCTGAAGAGGCATGAACCCCAGGTGGTAGTCGCGGTGCGGGGTCTGTGCGGTTCCGCCGGGGTTGACGACGTTGAGGTCGGAGATGACCTGGTACTGCGGCCCCAGCCACGCCACCGAGACGAGGTCCACGACGTCGGTGGCGAAGTAGTCGCAGAACACCTCCGGGTCCCGGCGGGCGAGCTTCTCCAGCGCACCCCACACGCGGTCGTTCGCACCGGGCTTGGCGAAGTGGTCCCCGCCGGTGACGCCGGAGGCGTGCTGGTCGTCGACCATCCGCTGGTACGCGGCGGTGGCGCGGTCGACCACGGACTCCTCGAACGCCCCCGCGAACACCGCGATGCCGGCGCCGTCGGCGAGGACGCGGGCGATCTCGTCCTGCGCCTGGCGGCGGGCGGCCTCGCCGCCGCCGGCGAGGTGGGCGCGCAGCCGCTCGCCGTAGACGGGCACGCCGCGCTCGACGCGGTCGGCCAGGGGCACCTCGGCCGGGTCGGTGCCGGCCTCGACGAGGCGGCGGAAGTCGTCCAGGTCGCAGTCCTCGCGGGTCAGCCAGGTGGAGGGGCGGCGGGTGGTGGGTGCGGTCACGGGGAACCTCCTCGGCTCGGCGGCCGGTGCGGCCGGTGGCCTCTCGCCGGTGAGGGCCACGCCTGCGACGCTACGGCGCGCGCCGGTGCCGCGGGCCTTGCCGGTCCGTCATTTTCCCACCATCCTCGCGCCGTGCCCCGCACCTTCCGCGTCCGCGACATCGCCTGGCAGGCGGGGGTGTCGGAGACCACCGTGGACCGCGTCCTCAACGGCCGCCCGGGGGTGCGCGCCACCACCGTCGACGAGGTGCACCGGGCGATCGCGGACCTGGAGCGGCAGCGCACGCAGGTGCGGCTGACGGGCCGCACGTTCGTCGTGGACGTCGTCGTGGACGCCCCGGAGCGTTTCACCTCCGCGGTGCGAGCGGCGCTGGAGCGCACGCTGCCGGTGCTGCGCCCGGCGGTGCTGCGGTGCCGTTTCGACTTCTCCGACGAGGCACCCGGGGACGAGGTCGCCGAGAGGCTCCTGCGCGCCGCTCGGCGCGGCTCGCACGGCGTGGTGCTCAAGGCCCCCGACCACCCCCGGGTGCGCGGGGCGGTCGACCGGCTGCGTGAGCGCGGCGTGCCGGTCGTCACGCTCGTCACCGACCTGCCGGGCAGCGCACGCGTCGCCTACGTCGGCATCGACAACCGGGCGGCGGGCGCCACCGCGGCGTACCTGGTGGGCCGGTGGGGCGGCCCCGCCGCGGGGACGGTGCTGGTGGCGCGGGGCCGCTCCACGTTCGAGGGGGAGGACGCGCGGTTCGAGGGGTTCCGGCGCACGCTGCGCGAGCACTTCCCGGGCATCGCCGTGCGGGAGGCCGCCGGCGGCCCGCCGCTGGCGGAGGTGGTGCGCGCGGCGCTGCGCGCGGACGCCGCGGTGGACGCCGTCTACTCGATGTACGCCTCGGGGAGCTCCGCGGGCGTGCGACGCGCCTTCGCGGAGGCCGGGCGCACGTGCCGGCTCTTCGTGGGCCACGACCTGCACCCCGAGCACGAGCAGCTCCTGCGCACCGGGGAGCTGGACGTGGTGCTGCACCACGACCTGCCCGGGGACCTGCGCCGGGCGTGCCACGCGCTGCTGCAGGCGCGGGGGGAGCTGCCCGGCGCCCCGCACTCGTGGCCGTCCTCGGTGCAGGTCGTCACGCCGTTCAACCCGCCCCTGCCGCTGCCGGTGGCGTGACGACCACCCCCGGCCGGGCCCTCAGCGCGCGGCGGCCGGCAGCTCGGCCAGCTGCAGCAGCATCCACGGGCTGAACGGGGACGCGTCCTGCTCCACCTCGGCGCGCAGGTCGTCCAGGTGCACCCAGCGCCAGTCCCCCACCTCGGCGGGGTCGGGCGCCAGGTCCGCGGCCAGGGACGCGGTGAACACCGGGCACACCTCGTTCTCCACCGTGCCGTCGGCCATCTCGGCGCGGTAGCGGAACCGCGGCAGGACCGGCGCGACCGCGGTGACCAGGGTGCCCAGCTCGTCGGCGGCGCGGCGGTGCACCGCTGCGACGGGTTCCTCACCGGGACCGGGGTGACCGCAGAAGGAGTTCGTCCACACCCCGGGCCAGGTGCGCTTGACCTCGGCGCGGCGGGTCAGCAGCGTCCGGCCGGAGTCGTCCAGGACCCAGCAGGAGAACGCCAGGTGCAGCGGCGTGGCGCTGTGGTGGACCTGCGCCTTGGGGGCGGTGCCGCAGGGCACGCCGTCCTCGGTGAGCAGGACGACGAGCTCGGTGCTCGCCGCGGTCGCGGGTGCGCAGCTGGGAGCGGTCACCGGGGCACCGTACGCGTCCGGCGGGCGCGGCGCCCGGCAACGTGCCGGGCGCCGCGGTGCAGGCTCAGACCGGCGACGGCGTGCGGGTGCGGGCGGCGGCGACGGCCTCGTCGAGCTCCGCCCCCAGGGAGAGGTCCTCGCCGTCCGCGAGGCGCTGCTCCAGCTCGCGCACCCGGGGCACGACGAGCTCCCCGAACGCCTCCAGCTCCTCCTTGACGTGCAGGAACCCCAGCAGCACCAGGTCCACGCCCACCAGGGAGTACGCCAGGACCCGGCGCGCCACCTCGTCCGGGGTGCCGACCAGGCCGGTGCGGAAGCCGTCGTTGTACTGCACCAGGTCGCGGAACCCGCTGTCCGCCCACATGCCCTTGCGGTCCTTCGTGGCGTTCCCCGCCTCCTGCACCGCGGCGCCGAAGCCCTCGACCTTGGCCCTGTCGGCCTTGTCGATGATCTCCTCCAGCACCGCCACGGCCTGCTCGCGGGTGTCGCGCACCACGGCGAAACCGTTGAGCCCGAAGCGGATCGAGCGTCCGCTGGCGGCGGCCAGCGCGCCGACCTCGCGGACCTGCTCGGCGGCACCGGCGATCGGCTTGCCGTTCATGAAGTACCAGTCGCTGACGCGGCCGGCCATCGCCTGGGCGGCGGTGGAGTTGCCGCCCTGGAAGATCTCCGGCTGCGTCCTCGGCCGCGGGCGGAAGGTGATGTCCCGGGCGGTGAAGAAGTCGCCGCTCTGCGAGTAGCCGTCCTGCGACCACACCCCGCGCAGCAGGCTGATGAACTCCTCGGACTGGCGGTAGCGCTCGTCGTGCTCGTGCCAGGTGACGCCGAGCTGGGTGGCCTCGTCCTTGAACCAGCCGGACACGACGTTCAGGGCGAGGCGGTCACCGGTGAGGTCCTGCGCAGTGGCGGCGAACTTCGCCAGCACGCCGGGGTGCCAGAAGAACGGGTGGACCGCCGCGATCACCTTGAGCCTCTCGGTGGCCAGCAGCAGCGCCAGGGAGAACGAGGTGGACTCGTGCTGGGCGTCGGCGCCGTAGGAGGCGAGGTAGCGCACCTGGGTCAGGGCGTACTCGAAGCCGGCTCGCTCGGCGGCACGGGCGACCTCGACGTTGTAGGCGGGGTCGTGGCTCGTGCGCTGCTCGATCGTGGAGACGACGAGACCGCCGGAGACGTTGGGGACCCAGTAGGCGAACTTCACGGGCATGCTGTTCCGCTCCTCCATCGGTCCTGGCGGTAGCACCTGCGGGACCGGCGTCGGTCCCCGGGTTGCTGCGGCGTCGTCGAGCCAGGTCTCTCGGCCGCTCTGGATGGTCCACAGGAGCGTAACCCGCCGCGCGGGCCCCGCGCCACGCAACCACCCGGGCAGCGCACCGGCGGGCCGGGCGGGCCCTCACCCCCAGCCGGTCAGGGCCCGCACCCCCGCCGCCGAGGCGGCCGCCAGGACGATGACGAGCAGGAACGGCGCCCGCAGCGCCAGGGCGAGGGCGGCGACCGCCAGGCCCGCGGCGCGCGCGTCGAGGACGAGGCGGTCGCCGTCGCCGGCGGTCTGGACCACGACGAGCGCCGCGAGCAGCGCGGCGGGCAGCAGCGCGGCGCCGCGGCGCACCCGCGGGTGCTCCAGCCAGGCGGCGGGGACGAGGTGCCCGGCGAGCTTGAGGGCGTAGGCGACGGCGGAGGCGGCCAGGACCGCGAGCCACGTGCTCACGCGGCCTCCCCCCGCCCGGCCGCGCCGCGCGGGCGGCGCAGGCCCGCGAGCAGGGCCACGGCGGCGGCGGCCACCACGGGGATCCCCACCGGCACGACCGGCACGAGGACGAGCGCGACCAGCCCGGCGGCCAGCGCCACCGCGGCCGCCTCGCCCCGGCGCAGCCGCGGCCACAGCAGGGCCAGGAACGCGGCCGCCGCGGCCGCGTCGAGGCCGTAGCGGCGCGGGTCGCCCAGCGCGTCGCCGAGCAGCGCCCCCACCAGCGTGGTGAGGTTCCAGCCGACGAACACGGTCGCGCCCGTCACCCAGAAGCCGGTGCGCCGTGCGGCCACGGTGGGCTGGGCGACGCCCACCGCCGTCGACTCGTCGATCGTCCAGTGCGCCGCCAGCAGGCGGCGCGCACCGCGCACGTCCAGGAACCCGGCGACCTGCAGCCCGTACAGCGCGTTGCGCACCCCCAGCAGGGAGGAGGCCGCGACGGCGGCCGGCACGCTGCCGCCGCCGCCGAGGACGCCGACGAGGGCGAACTGCGAGCCGCCGCTGAACAGCAGCAGCGAGGTCGCGCACGCCTGCAGCACGCTCAGGCCGTTGGCGACGGCCAGGGCGCCCAGGCTGACGCCGTACAGAGCGGTCGCCACCCCCACCGAGAGCGCCTGCCGGCGGGCGGTGCGGACGGGGTCGGGTGCTGGTCGCTGCGGTGCCACGTCCGGTAGCTGTACCAGGTCGCGCACGGCGCTCAGGACGGCGGCAGCGACCAGGTGAGCGCCAGGCACGTCGCGGCGAGCACGAGCAGCACGGTGGTGTCCACCGCCCGCGAGCGCACCGCGAGCGCCCCGGCGACCCGCACCGGCAGCACCAGCCGCAGGACGGCGGCGACGGCGAGGTCGGCCCCCAGGACGAGGCCGCCGGCGACGGGGCCGGCCACCACCGTCAGCGCCAGCGCCAGCGCCACCCCGACCACGAGGGCACCCAGGACCGCGCCGCCCGGTGGGGGCACGCGCTGCGGGGTCCCGGTCGGCACGGGGTGAACGCTACCGACCGGGACGTCCCGCACCGCCGGGCCTCAGTGCGCGAAGTGGCGCGAGCCGGTGAAGTACATCGTCACGCCCGCGGCGCGCGCGGCCGCGACGACCTCCTCGTCGCGGATGGAACCGCCGGGCTGCACGATCGCGCGCACACCGGCGTCCAGGAGGATCTGCGCGCCGTCGGCGAAGGGGAAGAACGCGTCGGAGGCGGCCACGGCCCCGCGGGCGCGCTCGGCGCCGGCGCGCTCGACGGCCAGCCGGCAGGAGTCCACCCGGTTGACCTGGCCCATGCCGACGCCGACGGAGGCGCCGTCCTTCGCGAGCAGGATCGCGTTGGAGCGCACCGCGCGCACCGCGCGCCAGGCGAACTCCAGGTCCGCCAGGGTGGCCTCGTCGGCGGCCTCGCCGGCGGCGAGGGTCCAGTTCGCCGGGGAGTCGCCCTCGGCGTCGACGCGGTCGAGGTCCTGCACGAGCACCCCGCCGGAGACCGGCCGCCACTCGCGCCCGCTGCGCGCGTACCCCTCGGGCAGCTGCAGCAGGCGGACGTTCTTCTTGCGCTGCAGGGTCTCCAGTGCCCCGGGCTCGAAGCCGGGCGCGACGACGACCTCGGTGAACACGTCGGCGACCTGCGCGGCCATCGCCGCGGTGACGACGCGGTTGGCGGCGATGACGCCGCCGTAGGCGGACACCGGGTCGCAGGCGTGCGCCTTGGCGTGGGCGTCGGCGACGTCGGTGCCGGTGGCGATGCCGCACGGGTTGGCGTGCTTGATGACGGCCACGGCCGGTGCGCTGAAGTCGTGCGCGGCGCGCAGGGCGGCGTCGGCGTCGACGTAGTTGTTGTACGACATGGCCTTGCCGTGCAGCTGCACCGCCTGCGCGATGCCGGGGGCGGCGGCGGGGTCGGCGTAGACGGCGGCGCGCTGGTGCGGGTTCTCCCCGTAGCGCAGCACGGAGGTGCGCTCGAGCGCGACGCCGTCCACGGCGGGCCAGCCCTCGTCGCCCTCGCCGAGGGTCTGCTGCGCGAACCAGCCGGCGACGGCGGTGTCGTAGGAGGCGGTGTGCGCGAACGCCTCCGCGGCCAGGCGGCGGCGCTGGGCCTGCGTGAACCCGCCGGCCGCCAGGGCGTCGAGGACCTCGCCGTAGCGGGCGGGGTCGGTGACGACGGCGACGCTGGGGTGGTTCTTGGCCGCCGCGCGCACCATGGAGGGGCCGCCGATGTCGATCTGCTCGACCACGTCGTCGAACCCGGCGCCGGAGGCGACGGTCTCCCGGAACGGGTAGAGGTTCACCACGACGAGGTCGAAGGGCTCCACGCCCAGCTCGTCGAGCTGTCGCACGTGCTCGGGCAGGCGGCGGTCGGCGAGGATGCCGGCGTGCACCCGCGGGTGCAGCGTCTTGACCCGCCCGTCCAGGCACTCGGGGAACCCCGTCAGCTCCTCCACGGGCGTGACGGGCACGCCGGCGGCGGCGATGCGCGAGGCGGTGGAGCCGGTGGAGACCACGGCCACGCCCGCGGCGTGCAGGCCGGCGGCGAGCTCCTCCAGGCCCGTCTTGTCGTAGACGCTGACCAGTGCGCGCTTGACGCTGCGCCGCTCGGCGGTGGGGTTCTCGGCCATCGGCTCGTGGGGTCCTCTCGGGTGGGCGGTGGCGGGTCGGGTCAGCGGGTGGGCGGTTCGCCGCGGGCCAGGCGGGCCACGACGTCGACGAGCAGGCGGCGCTCGGCGTCCTTGATGCGCTCGTGCAGGCTCGCCTCGTCGTCGTCGTCGAGGACGCGCACGGCCGCCTGGTCGAGGATCGGGCCGGTGTCCACGCCGGCGTCCACGAGGTGCACGGTGCAGCCGGTGACCCTCACGCCGTGCGCGAGGGCGTCGCGCACGCCGTGCGCGCCGGGGAAGGACGGCAGCAGCGCGGGGTGGGTGTTCACCAGCCGGCCGCCGAAGGCGTCCAGCAGCGGGGAACCGACGATGCGCATGAACCCGGCGAGGACCACCAGGTCGGGTTCGTGGGCGGCGACGGCCCGGGCCAGCGCCTCGTCCCAGGCGGCCCGGTCGGGGTGCTCACCGGGCGGGACGGTGAAGGTCGCCGCGCCCGCGGCGCGCGCGCGCTCCAGGGCGGCGGCGGCGGGCTTGTCCGAGCCCACGGCCACGACGGTGAAGGCGTCGTCGCGGGCGTCCAGGAGCGCCTGGAGGGTGGACCCGGAACCGGAGGCGAGGACGACCACGCGTGCAGGCACGTGCGCAGACGATAGCCGTCGCCGCGGTGCGCCCCGGTCCTCCTCCCCCACCGGCGCTCCCGCGGTGGTGCGGGTCAGCTGCCGGCGCCGGGGGGCTCGGCCCCGCCGGCGCCGCCACCGGGCCCCGCGGTCCCGCGGCCGGGCCGGCGGGAGCGGCCGAGCAGGCCGCCGGCGGGGGCGTCCAGGCCGGCGGGCAGGTCCGCCGGGACCCGGGTGCCGCGGCGGGCGACCCACGTGCGCAGCAGCAGGAGCGCGAGGACGCCGCCGGCGGCGACCTCCCCCGCCACGGCCAGCCCCGTCAGCAGCGGGTCCGGGCCGAGCTCGCTCATGCGCCCGGAGCCCAGCGGCCCGGAGACGACCGCGGCGAGCAGCGCCACCGCGGCACCGGCCAGGACCCCGGTCAGGCCGGCGACGGCCAGGCGGTGGCGCAGCCCGGTGGGCTCGCCCGCGCGGGGCCGGCGCAGCGCCGCGGCACCGGCCCCGACCAGCACCGGCAGCACCACGACGAGCCACGTCGCGGTGGGCGTGGGCCCCTGCGGCGGCAGCGCACCGAGCACCGGGACGGCGGGCAGCGTGGCCAGCACGGTGCCGCCCGGGGCGACGGAGGTCGCGGTGCCGACGGCGAAGCCGGGCCCGGCGAGCCAGGCCACCGCCCAGACCGCCAGGCTGGGCAGCAGCAGGGACTGGGCCAGCGCCAGCAGGGTGCCGCCCAGCCACCCCGGGTCCAGGGAGCGGTGCAGCAGGAACACGTCGTCGCGGCCGTGCACCAGCGCCACCGCGACCGTGAGCGCCCCCAGCGCCAGCAGGGCCGCCACGCACGCCGCCGCGGGCCGCAGCGCGGCGGCGACGACGGCCGGGACCCGCTCGGGCAGGGCCGGGCGGTGCGACCGGGCGCCCAGGGCGAAGCCGGCGGCGCCGACCGCCAGGCCGCCGAGCAGGGCGTGCAGCGGCCCGGCGGCCGCGACGCCGCTGCGGGTCACCAGCGCCACCAGCAGGGCCAGCACGCCGTAGCCGCCGGCGAACACCGCGGTCCCGGGCCAGAACGGCACGCCGCGCTCGGCGGCGGCCTGGTCGCGCACCCAGGTCCGCACCGCCCGCACCGCCGAGGCCAGGGCGAGCAGCGTCACGCCCAGCGGGGCGACGGCCAGGGTGCCGCCGATCACGGCCACCGGGGCCCCGTGGCCGAGCAGCCACGCGTCGGCGCCGACGCGGCCCACCGCGGCGAGCGAGGAGGTCGAGCGCACCGCGCCGAGCCAGGCCACCAGGGTCAGCACGGCGATCGGGACGAGCAGGGTCAGCACGGCCCGCACCGAGGCCGTCAGCAGCGGCAGCAGGTCGGCGGGGGTGGTCCTGGGGGGCTGGGGGGCACCGGCGGGGCGGTCGACGAGCGTGGACATCACCCCCATGCTCCCCCGCCGGGGGCCGTGCGGCGGACGACGCGCCCGGGCGGGGACGACGCGGCCCCCGCCGACACCGGTCGGCGGGGGCCGCGATCAGGCGCCGCGGGGCGGCGCGGTCGTCACCGGGACAGGGACTGGAAGATCTCCCGCGCGAGCTTCGCGGTCTCGCTCGGCGTCTTGCCGACCTTGACCCCGGCGGCCTCGAGGGCCTCCTGCTTGGCCTGGGCGGTGCCCGCCGAGCCGGACACGATGGCGCCGGCGTGGCCCATCGTCTTGCCCTCGGGGGCGGTGAACCCGGCGACGTAGCCGACGACGGGCTTGGTGACGTTGGCCTCGATGAACTTCGCCGCGCGCTCCTCGGCGTCGCCGCCGATCTCGCCGATCATCACGATGACGTCGGTCTCCGGGTCGTCCTGGAACGCCTGGAGCGCGTCGATGTGCGTGGTGCCGATGACCGGGTCGCCGCCGATGCCCACGGCCGAGGAGAAGCCGATGTCGCGCAGCTCGTACATCATCTGGTACGTCAGCGTGCCGGACTTGGACACCAGGCCGATGCGGCCGGGCGGGGTGATGTCGGCGGGGATGATGCCGACGTTGGACTTGCCGGGGCTGATGAGGCCGGGGCAGTTCGGGCCGATGAGGCGCGTCTTGCCGCCGGCGGCGGCCAGCGCGTAGAACTCGGCGCTGTCGTGCACCGGCACGCCCTCGGTGATGACGACCACGAGGGGGGTCTCGGCCTCGATGGCCTCCACCGCGGCCGCCTTGGTGAACTTCGCCGGGACGAAGATCACGCTGACGTCGGCGCCGGTGGCCTCGCGGGCCTCGGCCACCGTGCCGAAGACGGGCACCTGCACGGGCGAGCCGTCCGCGCCGGTGAAGTCGACGCTCTGGCCGGCCTTGCCGGGGTTGACGCCGCCGACGACGTTCGTGCCGGAGGTGAGCATCCGCTGGGTGTGCTTGCGCCCCTCGGAGCCGGTCATCCCCTGCACGAGGACCTTGCTGTCGGAGTTCAGGAAGATCGCCACGGATCAGGCCTTTCCGGTGCTCGCGAGTTCGGCGGCCTTGGCGGCCGCGCCGTCCATGGTGTCGACGACGGTCACCAGCGGGTGGTCCGCCTCGGCGAGGATGCGCCGGCCCTCCTCGACGTTGTTGCCGTCCAGGCGCACGACGAGCGGCTTGGTGGCCTCGTCGCCGAGGATGCCGAGCGCGGAGACGATGCCCTTGGCGACCTCGTCGCAGGCGGTGATGCCGCCGAAGACGTTGACGAACACGCTCTTGACCTGCGCGTCGCCCAGGATGACGTCCAGGCCGTTGGCCATGACCTGGGCGGACGCGCCACCGCCGATGTCGAGGAAGTTGGCGGGCTTGACCCCGCCGAACTCCTCACCGGCGTAGGCCACGACGTCCAGGGTGCTCATGACGAGCCCGGCGCCGTTGCCGATGATGCCGACCTCGCCGTCGAGCTTGACGTAGTTGAGGTTCATCTCCTTCGCCTTGGCCTCCAGCGGGTCGGCCGCGGCGGCGTCGACGAGCTCGGCGTGGGCGGGGTGGCGGAAGTCGGCGTTCTCGTCGAGCGTGACCTTCCCGTCCAGGGCGATGATCTGCCCGTCCTCGGTGCGCACCAGCGGGTTGACCTCGACGAGGGTGGCGTCCTCGGCGGCGAACACGCCCCACAGCTTCTGCACGACGTCGGCGACGGCCCCGCGCAGCTCGGGCGCGAAGCCGGCCCGCTCCACGATCTCGGCGGCCTTGGCGGCGTCGATGCCGGTGCGGGCGTCCACGGGCACGCGGGCCAGCGCCTCGGGGCGCTCCACGGCCAGCTGCTCGATCTCCACGCCGCCCTCGACGCTGGCCATGGCCAGGTAGGTGCGGTTGGAGCGGTCCAGGAGCACCGAGAAGTAGAACTCCTCGGCGATCTTCGCGCCCTGGGCGATCATCACCTGGTGCACGGTGTGGCCCTTGATGTCCATGCCGAGGATCTCGCGGGCGCGCTCGGCGGCCTCGGCCGGGGAGTGGGCCAGCTTGACGCCGCCGGCCTTGCCGCGCCCACCGGTCTTCACCTGCGCCTTGACGACCACGGTGCCGCCGCCCATGCTCTCGGCCGCGGCCTGCGCCTCCTCCGGCGTCGTCGCGACCTTGCCGTCCAGGACGGGTACGCCGTGCGCCGCGAACAGGTCGCGCGCCTGGTACTCGAAGAGGTCCACCAGTCTTCCTCGTCTTCGTCGTCGGAAGTTGTCGTGTCGCTGCCGACGACGGCCCCGCACGGGGCCCGCGTCGGCCGGCACCGGGCGTTCAGCACCCTAGTGCTCCCCCGCCGCGCGGTCCCGCCCGCCCGCGATGACGCGGGTCACACCACGCGCGGGGGCGGTGCCCGGGCCCGGCGCGGGCGCCCGTCCTACAGTCGCCGCATGGCCCGCTTCGTCGAGGTGCACCCGCAGGACCCGCAGCCGCGGGCGCTGACGCAGCTGGTGGCGATGCTGCGCGACGACGCGCTCATCGCCTACCCGACGGACTCCTGCTACGCGCTGGGCTGCCGGCTGGACAGCCGCACCGGCGCGGACCGCATCCGCCGCATCCGCCACCTGGACGAGCGGCACCACTTCACCCTGGTGTGCGCGGACTTCGCCCAGCTGGGCCAGTTCGTGCACCTGGACAACCCCGCGTTCCGGGCGGTGAAGGCGGCGACCCCGAACCCGTACACGTTCATCCTGCCGGCGACGAAGGAGGTGCCGCGCCGCTTCGCGCACCCGCGCAAGAAGACGGTGGGCGTGCGCATCCCCGACCACCCGTTCGTGCAGGCGCTGCTGCGCGAGCTGGGTGAGCCGCTGCTGTCCAGCACCCTGCTGCTGCCCGGCCAGGAGGACCCGCCGACCGACGCCTGGTCCCTCAAGGAGGAGCTGGACCACGTCGTGGACGCCGTCGTGGACGCCGGGGAGGTCGGCACGACCCCCACCACCGTCGTGGACCTGTCGGAGGGACCCGCGGAGGTCGTGCGCGAGGGCGCCGGCGACCCCGACCGCTTCCGCTGAGCGCACCGCCCACCCGGGGCCGGGGGCTCCGCAGCACCCCGGCCCCGGGTGGGCGTCAGCCGCCGAACAGGCGCGAGGCGCGCACCAGGGTCTCCACGACCCCGTAGGCCAGGGGCACCCCCACGAGCGCCCAGGCCAGCGCCACGCGCGCGGCCGACCCCTCGCCGGAGCCCCCGCCGCTGCCCGCGCCGCCCGTGCTCGCGCTCACGAGGCGCTCCTCTCCTGCTCGTCCCGGCCGGGCCGGGCGGCGGGGCTCCCCGCGGCCGGTTCGTGGAAGCGCTCGGACACCGGGCGCACCAGCAGGTTCGCGACGAACCCGACGGCCAGCAGCCCCACCATGGTCAGCAGCGCCGGCCGGTAGGCGGCCGCCGTGAGGCTGCCGGGGTCGCCCTGGGCGTCGAGGAACCCGTTGACGATGAGCGGGCCCACCACCCCGGCGGTGGACCACGCGGTGAGCAGCCGCCCGTGGATGGCGCCGACCTGGAACGTGCCGAACAGGTCGCGCAGGTACGCCGGGACGGTGGCGAAGCCGCCGCCGTAGAACGACAGGATGACCGCGGCCAGCAGGACGAACAGCGCGGTGCTGGTCTGCCCGAACAGGGCCAGCAGCAGGTAGGCGACGAGGCCGACCCCCAGGTAGACCATGTAGATCGGCTTGCGCCCGATGACGTCGGAGGTGGACGACCACACGAAGCGGCCGGCCATGTTCGCCATGGACAGCAGGCCGACGAAGCCGCCGGCGGCGGCCACGGCCACGGTGGAGGTGCCGCCGTCACCGCGGAAGAAGTCCTGGATCATCGGCGAGGCCTGCTCCAGGATGCCGATGCCGGCGGTGACGTTGCAGAAGAGCACCACCCACAGCAGCCAGAACTGCGGGGTGCGGATCGCGTTGCGCGCCGAGACGCTGGCGGTCGTCACCAGCGACCTGGAGCGCACCGTCGCCGGGTCGAAGCCGTCCGGGCGCCAGCCGTCGGGGGGCACGCGCACGGTGGCCGCCCCGAAGGACATGAACAGCGCGTACGCGGCGGCGAAGGTGAGGAACAGCATCGCCACCGCGCTGCCGCTGGGCAGGCTCCCCGCGACCGAGGAGTCGTAGTCGGCGTCGTACAGGCCCAGCAACCGCGTCGACAGGGGGCTGGCCACCAGGGCGCCGCCGCCGAAGCCCATGATGGCCATCCCGGTCGCCAGGCCGGGCCGGTCGGGGAACCACTTGATGAGGGTGGACACCGGCGAGATGTAGCCGATGCCCAGGCCGATGCCGCCGATCACGCCGTAGCCCAGGTACAGCAGCCACAGCTGGGACGTGGCGATGCCCAGGGCGCCGACGAGGAAGCCGCTGACCCAGAACAGCGCCGAGGTCGCCATGGCCCTGCGCGGGCCGTTGCGGTCCACCCAGGTGCCGGCCACGGCGGCCGACAGCCCGAGCATGACGATCGCGATGGAGAACACCAGGCCGATCTCGGTGTTGCCCACGCCGAAGTGCTCGACGAGGGCGTTCTTGTAGACGCTGGTCGCGTAGACCTGCCCGATGCACAGGTGCACCGCCAGCGCGGCGGGCGGCACGAGCCAGCGGTTGAAGCCGGGCGGCGCGATGCTGCGCTGCCGGTCGAGGAGGGACACCACGGGCTGCTCCTTCGCAGTGGTCCTGCACGGGCGGCGGTCCTCCACGTGCACTGGCCGCTCACGCTAGGTCCGGTGGCGCGAGGGCGCCATCGACGCGCCGGGCGGCGGAGGTGGGAGCCGGGGACCGGTCGTGCGGTTGGTCAGGCGCGCAGCGGGGTACGCGTCGGGGTGGAGCGGCGTGGACCCCGGCGTCGCGGCAGGTGGCACGAGCTCGCAGCAACGAGGAGGGACCCCCAGGATGTCGCAGCAGCCCGAGCAGTCGCAGGAAGTCCCCGGCACCACCGGTGCGATGGACCCGAAGCCCGACCACGGCGAGGAGAGCTACCGCGGGAACGGCCGCCTGGAGGGCAAGAAGGCCGTGATCACCGGCGGCGACTCCGGCATCGGCCGCGCCGTCGCGATCGCCTACGCCCGCGAGGGCGCCGACGTGCTCATCAGCTACCTGGACGAGGACGAGGACGCCCGCGAGACCGCGAAGTGGGTGGAGCAGGCCGGCCGCAAGGCCGTGCTGGTGCCCGGCGACCTCTCCGAGGCCGCGCACTGCCGGGCGGTCGTCGCCAAGGCGGTGGAGGAGTTCGGCCGGATCGACGTGCTCGTCAGCAACGCCGCGTTCCAGATGAACCGCCCCTCGATCGAGGAGATCCCCGACGAGGAGTGGGACCGCACCATCCACACGAACCTCAGCGCCTTCTTCCACCTGACGAAGGCGGCGCTGCCGCACATGCAGCCCGGCGCGTCGATCATCGGCTCCAGCTCGGTGAACTCCGACACCCCCAGCCCGACGCTGATGGCCTACGCGGCGACGAAGGCCGGCATCGCCAACATGACCGCGTCGATGGCGCAACTGCTCGCCGAGCGCGGCATCCGCGCGAACTCGGTGGCCCCCGGGCCGGTGTGGACGCCGCTCATCCCGGCCACCATGCCGGAGGAGAAGGTGGCGCAGTTCGGCCAGCAGGTCCCGATGGGCCGTCCGGGCCAGCCGGCGGAACTGGCACCGGTGTACGTGATGCTGGCCTCCGACGAAGCCAGCTACGTCTCCGGTGCCCGCATTGCGGTCACCGGCGGCAAGCCGATCCTCTGAGGCAGGCGCGAACCGTGGAGTGGTACCCGCTGCGGCTGAGCACGTCCGTGAAGCAGCACGTGTTCGGCGGTCGCGCGATCGCCGACGTGCTGGGGCGCAGCGGGTTGCCCGACGGCCGCGTCGCCGAGACGTGGGAGGTCAGCGACGTCGACGGCGAGGTGGGCGTCGTCGCCGACGGCCCGCTGGCCGGGACGCCGCTGCGGGACCTGGTGCGCGAGCACCCGGCCGACCTCGTGGGGCCGGGGTGGTCCGGCACCCGGTTCCCGATCCTGACGAAGTTCATCGACGGGGCGGGGGCGCTGCCCGTGCACGTCCACGCCGACGACGCCGACGCCCGCGAGTTCGAGGGGCAGGAGAACGGCAAGACGGAGGCGTGGCACGTGCTGGCCGCCGGGCCCGGCGCCACCGCCCTGGCGGGGGTCCGCCCGGACGTGGGCGCCGAGCGGCTGCGCGAGGCCCTGCTGGCGCAGGAGTTCGACGCCGTGCTGCAACGGATCCCCGTCGCCGCCGGCGACACCGTGTACGTCCCCGGCGGCATGATCCACTCCTTCGGCCCGGACACGCTGATCTACGAGATCGAGCAGACCTCCGACACCCAGCAGCACGCCATGCCGTTCGCGATGGAGGACGGCTCCCCCGTGCCGGAGGAGCAACGGCGCGAGAACGTCGAGGCGCTGCTGCGCGAGACGCACCTGGACGCCCGGCCCACCGTCACGGACGCGACCGTGCCCGCCGACGACGACGGCGTGCGCCGGGCGGTGTGCTGCGAGGGCCCGTACTTCGTGCTGCACCGCTGGCGCTGCGGGCACCCGGTGCGGGTGCGCCGGGAGTTCACCACCGCGCAGGTGCTGACGAACGTCGGGCCGGCGCCGGTCGCCGTGCGCGCCGGGGCCTTCAGCGGGGAACTGGACCGGGCGAGCACGTTCCTGCTGCCGGCTGCGCTCGGCGCCGTCGAGGTGGAGACCGCCGCGCACGGCGAGCTGGACGTGATGTGGGGGCACCTGCCCGGCTGATGCCCGGCGGACGGGTCACACCAGCCCGGCGTCGTGCACGACGACCGCGACCTGCACCCGGTTGTCCACCCCCAGCCGCGCCATGACCCGCGACACGTACGCCTTCACCGTGGCGGTCCGCATCGACAGCCGTGCACCGATCTCGGAGTTCGGCAGCCCCTGCCCGACGGCGACGGCGACGGCGAGCTCCTTCTCGCCCAGCGGCTCCAGCAGCCGGCGGGCGCGCTCGCGCCGCTCACCGCCCGCCCCCGGCGCGGGGGCGGGCGCCGTGGCGCGCCCGATGAGCCGCCGCACCACGTCCGGGGAGAGCACCGGCTCGCCGGCCGCCGCGCGCCGCACCGCGGCGACGACGTCGGCGGGCGGGGTGTCCTTGAGCAGGAAGCCGTCGGCGCCGGCGCGCAGCGCGGTGAGGACCGCCTCGTCGTCGCCGAACGTGGTGAGCACGACGACGCGGGGCCCGGGGTCGGCGCTCCCGCGGGACGCGGTGAGCTCGCGGGTGGCGCTGACGCCGTCGCGTCGGGGCATCCGCACGTCCAGGAGCACCACGTCGGGGCGGGTGACGGCGGCCAGGGAGAGCGCCTCCTCCCCGTCGGCGGCCTCCCCCGCGACGGTGACGTCGTCGAGGCCGCCGAGGACCATCCGCAGCGCCGCGCGCACCAGCGGGTCGTCGTCGACGAGCAGCACCCGCACGGGCCCGCCCGGTGCGGTGCTCACGCCGGCCACGGCAACCGCGCCCGCAGCCGGTAACCACCGCCGGTGCGACCGTGCTCCAGCTCCCCGCCCGCCAGGGCGACCCGCTCGGCCAGCCCCACCAGCCCCAGCCCGGCACCGGGCACGGCCGCACCGGGGGACGGCGCCAGCGCCGCGGCGGCACCGTCGTCGACCACGCTGACCTCCAGGCCGGTCCCGGGCGCGCCGTCCACGAGGACCCGCACCGGGCGGCCGGCGGCGTGCTTGCGGGCGTTGGTCATCCCCTCCTGCACGACGCGGTAGGCGGTGCGGCCGGCGAGCGCCGGCGGGCGGGCGCCGTCGGGTACGCCGAGGTGCAGGTCGACGTCGGCGCCGGCGGCGCGGGCCTCCTCGACGAGGGCGGGCACGTCGTCCAGCGTGGGCTGGGGCCGCCCGGACACCTCCTCGCCGCCGGGCGCGGCGGCGTCGGCGCGCAGCACGCCGAGGATGTCGCGCAGGTCCTCCAGGGCCTCGTGGGTGCCGGCGCGGATCACCCCGGCGGCGCGGGCGACGTCCTCGGCGGGGGCGCCGGGCCGGAACTCCAGCGCGCCGGCGTGCATGCTCACCAGGGACAGGCGGTGGGCCAGGACGTCGTGCATCTCGCGGGCGATGCGGGCCCGCTCGGTGGCTCGGGCCCGCTGCACGCGCAGCTCCTGCTCGGCGCGCGCGGTCTCGGCCTGCTCGCGCAGCGACGCCACCAGCTGGTGGCGGGTGCGCACGTACATGCCCCACCCGGCGACCGGGACGACGAGGGCCAGCAGGAACAGCACCAGCAACCACTGCGGGAACTCCGGGTCCGGCCACAGCAGGCCGTAGACGACACCGACCAGCACCGTCGCGGCACCGAGCGCGGCGACCGCCGGCCAGCGCCGGCGCACCGCGACGCCGAACAGCGCCACCAGGCAGGGGACGGCCGCGAAACCGGACACCACCGAGACGGCCACGAGGACGCCCGCGACGAGCACCGGCGCGCGCCGGCGCGCGTACAGGGCGAGCGTGGCGGGCAGCCCGAGCAGGACGTCAGCCACCAGCGCCGCGTCGCCGCGCACGCGCGGGCCGCTGGCGGGGTCCAGCTCCAGCCCGAGGAAGACCAGGCCGCAGAGCGCGCACACCACGACGAGGACGGTGTCCGCCGCCCAGCGCACCACGCGCCGTCCCCAGCCCCGCGGGGTCCCGGGAACCCCGGGGACCTCGAACGCCACCGCTCCACCGACCGCACCGCTCACGCGCCCAGGCTAGGAGGGGCCGGGTGCCGCGCGGGACCGCCGCACGTCGCCCCCCGGGGGGCCCGCGTCGACTTCGGTCGACGCCGCGACGCGCCGTGCGGCCGACGCGCTGCGCGCCCGGCCGCGCGCAGCCTCGCCCCGTGATCGAGGCACCTCCCGCTCCCCCCACCCCCTACACCGCCGCGCTGCGCGGGCCCCGGCACCGCTGGTGGCGCCCCCTGGTGGGCGCGACCGTCGTGACCGGGGGCCTGCTGGTGCTCGTGCTGCTCACCGGTGTCGGCTACGGGGTCGCCGGGCTCGTCGCGGACCTGGACGGCGCCGCGGCCGACGAGGCGCTGTTCGGCACCTGGTGGGGCCTGCTGCTGTCGAACCTGGCGCTGGCGGCGGGGATCCCGCTGGCGCTGCTGGCGGTGCGCGCCGGGCACGGGCGCGCGGCCGGGACGGTGTCGTCGGTGGCGGGCCGCTGGCGGTGGCGGTGGGCGGTGCGCGTGCTGCCGCCGGTGCTGGCCGTCGCGGTGGTCGCGGCGCTGGCGATGGCGGTGGCGGAGGCCCTGGCGGGCCGCCCGCCGTTCGGCGAGGGCCGCGCCCCCGGCGCGCGGGAGGCGGTCGCGCTGCTGGTGGTGGTGCTGCTGACCACGCCGCTGCAGGCGGCCGGCGAGGAGTACTTCTTCCGCGGCTGGCTGAGCCAGGCCCTGGGCTCGTGGTGCGCGCGGCCGGTGGTGGGCGCGGTGCTCGCCGCGGCGGTCTCGGCGGTGCTGTTCGGCGCCGCGCACGGCCCCCAGGACCCGTGGCTGTTCACCGACCGGCTGGTGTTCGCGCTGGTGGCGTCGTGGCTGGTGCACCGCACCGGCGGCCTGGAGGCGGCCGTGGTGCTGCACGCCGTGAACAACGTGGTGGTGGCGGTCCCGGTGGTGCTCACCGGGGCGCTGTCGCAGGCGCTCACCGGGACCGGTGCGCCGCCGGTGCTGGTCGTCCTCGACGTCGCCGGGGTGCTCGCGGCGGCCGCCGCGGTGGACGCGCGGGCACGCCGCCGGGAGCGTGCGCGGCGCTGAGCGCCGGCCCGCTCAGGGCAGCGCGCCGGCCAGGACGAGGCGGTCGCGGCCGGTGTCCTTCGCCCGGTACAGGGCGCCGTCCGCCGTGCGCAGCAGGTCCTCGGGACCGGCGCCGGCGGCCGTCGCGCTCGTGGCCACCCCCACGCTGACGGACACGGTGGCGCCCGGACCGCAGCCGGGGTGCGGCAGGGCCGCCGCCCGCACGCGCCGCAGCACGCGGGCGGCGACGCGCTCGGCGGCCGCGGAGTCGGCGGCGGGCAGGACGACGGCGAACTCCTCCCCGCCGAAGCGCGCCACCACGTCGTCGCTGCGGCGCACCGCGTCCGCGATGCAGGCGGCCACGGCGCGCAGGCACGCGTCGCCGGCGAGGTGCCCGGCGGTGTCGTTGTACGCCTTGAAGCGGTCCACGTCGCACAGCAGGACGCTCAGCGGCTGCCCGGTGCGCTCGTGCTCGCGCCACGCGCGCCGCAGGGCGTCGTCGAAGGCTGGGCGGTTGCGCACACCGGTGAGCCCGTCGACGAGCAGCGCCTCGGACAGCCGGGCGTTGGCCCGGGTCAGCTCCTCCTGGGCGAGGCGCCGGCTGTGCACCTCCGCCTGCAGCTGCGCGGTGCGCTCGGCGACCAGGCGCTCCAGCTCCGCCGCGTGCGCGCGGGCCCGGCGGGCGCGCTGCAGGGCCTGCAGGGCGGCGGTGAGGTCCTGGTGCAGCGCCTCGGCCGTGTAGCGGTCCAGGCGGTCCTGCTCGTGCAGCAGCAGACCGCGCTCGTGACCGCCGGGCGCCAGGACCTGCACGACGAGGGTGCCGTGGGCGAGCTCCCCGCGCCGCGCGCCCGGCAGCAGCTCCTCCACGGGGTACGAACCGGTGGGGGCACCGGCGGGCGGGGTGCCCGTGCTGTAGACGAGGCGCGCCCGGCCGTCCCGCACGGTCGCCAGGTGCGCGCGGCGCACGGCGACGCGGGGCAGGTACGCGGTCAGCTCCCGCGCGAGGTCGTCCTCACTCACCACGGAGGACAGGCCGTGCTTCAGGCCCAGCAGGTGGTGCGTGACCAGGAGCCCGGAGCGCACGTCCCGCAGCAGCTCCACGGGTACGACGGCACCCGTGCCGGGCGGCCCGGCCGTCGAGGCGCGCACCACCAGCTCGCACCCCGTGCGCACCCGGGCCGGCACGCCCCCGCCGCGCAGCAGGTCCAGCACCAGCCGCGCGGCCAGCTCGCCCTGCTCCGCCAGGTGCGGGTCCACGCTGGTCAGCGGGACCTCGGCGGTGGCCGCGGCGCTGGTGTCGTCGAAGCCGGCGACCACGACGTCCTCCGGCACGCGCCGCCCGCCCGCGGCCAGCGCGTCCAGGACGCCCAGGGCCATCTCGTCGTTCGCGGCGAAGACGGCGTCGACGGCGTCGACGGCGCCCAGCGAGCCCAGGGCCTGCACGGTGCGGCGGTAGGCCGTCTCGCGGTGGAAGTCGGCGCGCACGACCGGCGCCGGGGGCAGTCCGGCCCGGTCGACGGCCGCGGCGAAGGCGGCCTCCCGCTCGAGGGAGTCGGCGGAGTCCGAGGGACCGGCCACCAGCAGCGGGTGGCGCCGGCCGCCGGCGAGCAGGTGGTCCACGGCCAGCGCCGTGCCGGCGGCGTTGTCGCAGCTGACGTCGGGCACGCCGGGCACGTCGCCGCCGAGCGTGACGACGGGCAGCCCGCCGGCCTGCGCGACCAGCCCGGCGACGGCGGAGGTCCCGGTGGCGGGGTCCGCCACGGTGCTGACCACGAGCGCGTCGATGCTCCCCGCGCGGCGCAGCCGCTCCACCCAGGAGCGCGCCTGCGCGGCCGGGCGGGGGTGCACGAGGACCAGCAGCGAGGCCCCGGCCGGGGCGAGGACGGACTCCATGCCCCGGACCACCGGCAGGGCGTAGTCCTCCACCCGGTCGACGACGAGCGCCACCCGCGCACCGCGCGTCCCCACCTCGCCCACCTCCCGGCCCGGCCCCCGTCCCTCGGCGGGCACGGGCTCCGGCCCCCGCCGGGTTGCAGCATCGGCACCACCGGGCCCGCACCTGAGGCGCACGGGGGCGGCGTCACCCGCCCTCCCCTCGCCGGGGGCGTCAGCGCCCGGCGTGCTCGGCCTCGAAACCCCGTTCGGTGCGCCGCACGTGCCAGACCCGCACGTCCTTGCCGCCGGGGCCGCCGGCCTTCTCGTGCACGCGCACCGCCCCGTCCAGGAGGCGGCCGACGCCGACGACCTCGTGCACGTGCGGGCCGTGGGAGACGCGGAAGGTCGTCTCCCCGGTGAAGTCCTCCAGCTCCCGCGGGACCCGGCCCGCGACCTCGTCGACGACGTGGACCCGTCCCGAGACGACCGGTCCAGCACGCAGCTCGCTCATGGTTGAACTCCTGCCGTAGGCGTGGGCCCGAGGTTCCGCGGCCTGACAGCAGCGAGTCTGGGGCACGGGAGCCGCCGGGCGCCAGGGCCCGTGCGCACGCACCCGGGTGCCCGGGCCCGGCAGCGCGCTCAGCGGTGGACGACGTCCACCCGCCGGAACGCGCCGAGCGCGTGGTCGGCGCGGAAGGTCTCGTGGTCGGCGCGGGCGCGCTCAGCGGCCTCCCGGGCGAAGCGGGCGATGTCGTCGACGAACAGCTCCCCCGGGCCGATCGCTGCGGCGATCGCGGGTTCCACGTCGTGGTCGAGGCCGCCACCGTCGTCGGACAGGGCGTGCACGTGGGCGACCACACCGCCGCAGACGCGGGCGTACTGCACCCACTCCGAGCCGGACAGGTCCTCCAGGTCCAGGGAGTTGCGCAGCGGGGAGCGTTCGCGCACGAGCATGCTCAGCCCTTCGTGCTCGACGCTGCCGTAGAAGGCGTCCCCGCGCACCAGCTGAGCCCGCTGGGCGTGCGCCACCCTGTCGCCGTGGCCGGCGGAGTCGAAGCCGGAGGGTGGCACCAGGCCGTCCAGGGAGGAGCGGCGGGCCTGCTTCAGCTCCAGCACCACGTCGTCGGTGCCGTCGCGCGCGGGCCCCTCCAGCAGGACGTAGTAGCGGGTCAGCCCCAGGGAGGCGGTGCCCTGCCCCTTGCGCTCGGCGACGTCCTTGACCCGCATCCCGTCGGCGCGGGCCGGCACCTCGATGCCGCTGCCCGCGACGAACCTGTCGATCACGTCCTGGAACTCCGCGCGGCGGCTGGTGACCGGGACGAGCTTCCTGCTCGCCTTGAACCCGCGCCGCTGCTCGTCGAGGTGGTCGTCGGCCAGCCACTCGGCGCGGCTGACGGACAGGGCGTCGTCGATGAGGTCCCGGATCAGCTCCGGGGAGTTGTCGCGGCGCAGCTCGTGCTCGTCCTCGCCGCCCTCGGTGGCGTAGGAGCCGATCGCCTCGACGTAGCCCTCCACGAACGCCCGGGCGATCCGGTCCTGCTTGCGGCGGCCCTTGCCGCCCAGCTCGTCGGCGGCGAGGACGAACCCCGTGGCGCCGCGCTTGAGGTCCCACGTGAACGGCGCGAAGAAGGCCTCGTCGTGGTCGTCGATGCCGAAGACCGGCACCGCGTCGCGGTTGGGCAGCACGCCGAAGTTGTCGGGGTGCACGTCGCCGGCGGCCAGCACGGTGGGCATCCACGCGTCCTCGCCGGCCATGTCGCGGTAGAACAGCAGGCTGGTGCCGCGGAAGAAGCTGAACAGCGAGCCGGCGAGCTTGTCGAACTTCGCCCGCGCCTCCTCGTCGCCGCGGGCGATGCGGACCTGATGGTCCTCCCGGACGGTCTGGCGCACGTGGGTGCGACGGTCGTCGCCGGTGAGCATCCGCGGCAGGGGGACCAGGTCGCCGCCCGCGCGGGCCCGGGCGAGCCGGCGGAACGGCTCCAGGCGCGAGGCGGGCGGCGGGCGGCGGTCGGGGGCGTCGTCCATGCCGGCGGTACTACCCCCGCGCACCGGGGGGCCATGCGCGCCGTCACGCGACTGCAACGCTGCGGGCCGCCTGCGGCCGGATCGTCACACGGCCGTCACCTCCGGCCGGGGAGGCACCTCACAGCTTCTCCACCGGCGCGTAGCGCAGCAGGAGGCGCTTGGTGCCCTCGCCGCGGAAGTCGACGTGCGCGACGGTCTTGTCGCCCTCGCCCTCCAGCCGCACCACGGTGCCCAGGCCGAAGGTGTCGTGGGTGACGCGGTCGCCGGGGGCCAGGCTGATGACGGGCCGGGTGCCGGCCGAGCGCGTCACCGGCCGCGACGGCGGGCGCGGCGCGGAGGAGGACGCGGCGGACGTCGCGAACGCGGCCTCCCCGCGCCGCCAGTCCAGCAGGTCCGCCGGGACGTCGTCGAGGAAGCGGCTGGCGGGGTACTGCTGGGGCGCACCCCACGCGCTGCGCACCGCCGAGCGCGACAGGTACAGCCGCTCGCGGGCGCGGGTGAGCCCCACGTACGCCAGGCGCCGCTCCTCGGCGAGCTGGTCCGGGTCGCCCAGGGAGCGCTGGTGCGGGAACGTGCCGTCCTCCATGCCGGTGAGGAAGACGACGGGGAACTCCAGGCCCTTGGCGGTGTGCAGGGTCATGAGGGTGACCACGCCGCCGCCGTCCTCCTCCTCGGGGATCTGGTCGGCGTCCGCGACGAGGGAGACGCGCTCGAGGAAGTCCGAGAGGGTGCCGTCGGGGTCGGCGTCGGAGAACTCCTCGGCCACCGCGACGAGCTCGGCGAGGTTCTCCACGCGGGACTCGTCCTGCGGGTCGCCGCTGGCGCGCAGCTCGGCGAGGTAGCCGGTCTGCTCCAGGACCGCCTGCAGCACGGTGGCCGGGGAGGCGCCGGACTCCGCCAGGGTGCGCAGGTCCGCCACCAGCTGGGCGAAGCCCTTCACGGCGTTCAGGGAACGGGCCACCAGGCCCACCGCTTCGTCGGCGCGCTCCAGGGCCTGCCCGAACGGGATGCGCTCGCGCTCGGCGAACACCGCCAGCGTGGCCTCGGCGCGTTCGCCGATGCCGCGCTTGGGGACGTTCAGGACGCGGCGCAGGTTGACCGTGTCGTCGGGGTTGTCCAGCAGTCGCAGGTACGCGACGGCGTCCTTGACCTCGCGGCGCTCGTAGAAGCGGGTGCCGCCGACGACCTTGTAGGGCAGGCCGGTGCGGATGAACACCTCCTCCAGCGCCCGGGACTGCGCGTTGGTGCGGTAGAACACCGCGACGTCGCCGTAGCGCACGCCCGCCTCGTCGTGCAGGCGGTCGACCTCGTCGGCGACGAACTGCGCCTCGCCGTGCTCGTCGTCGGCGACGTAGCCGACGATCTTCTCCCCCGCTCCGGAGGCGGTCCACAGGTTCTTGGCGCGGCGGTCGGTGTTGACCGCGATGACCTGGTTGGCGGCGGTGAGGATCGTCTGGGTGGAGCGGTAGTTCTGCTCCAGCAGCACGGTCTTCGCGTCCGGGTAGTCCTGCTCGAACTCGGTGATGTTGCGGATCGTCGCGCCGCGGAAGGCGTAGATCGACTGGTCGGCGTCGCCGACGACGGTCAGCTCCGCCGGCGGCACCGCCAGCGCGTGCCCGCCGCGGGCGGCGGCCTCGCTGACCGAGCCGCCGACGAGCTCGCGCACCAGCACGTACTGGGCGTGGTTGGTGTCCTGGTACTCGTCGACGAGGACGTGCCGGAAGCGGCGGCGGTAGTGCTCGGCGACGTCGGGGAACGCCTGCAGCAGGTGGACGGTCGACATGATGAGGTCGTCGAAGTCCATCGCGTGCGCCTGGCGCAGCCGCTGCTGGTACGAGCGGTACACCTGCGCGAGCACCTTCTCGGCGGGCGTGGCGGTCTCGGCCGCGGCGCGCTCGGCGTACTCCTCCTCGTCGACGAGCTCGTTCTTGAGGTTGGAGACCATCGCGCTCAGCGCGCGGGGGGCGTGCTTCTTCGGGTCCAGCTCGAGCTCGCGCACGACCATGGTCATCAGGCGCTGGGAGTCGGCGGAGTCGTAGATGGAGAACGACGAGCGCATCCCCAGCGTGGCGGCCTCGCGGCGCAGGATCCGCACGCACGCGGAGTGGAACGTGGAGACCCACATGCTGCGCGCGCCCATCCCCACGACGTCGCCGGCCAGGGCGGCGACGCGCTCGCGCATCTCGGCGGCGGCCTTGTTGGTGAAGGTGATGGCGAGGACCTGGCCCGCCGTGGCGCCGCGCTCGGCGAGCAGGTGGGCGATGCGGTGGGTGAGCACGCGCGTCTTGCCGGAACCGGCGCCGGCGACGATGAGCAGCGGGGAGCCCGCGTGCACGACGGCCTCGCGCTGCTGCGGGTTCAGCCCGGCCAGCAGGTCGGCCGCGCCGGGCCCCCGGCGGGCCGTGGGCGCACCGGCGCGGGCCGCGGGCTCGCCCGGGCCGCCGAGGGGGAGGTCGTCGAACAAGGTGCTCATCGCGCCCCAGGGTAGGCCCGCGCCCCGACACCCGGGCCCGCGCGCGGACCGGGGAGGACCACCGCGGTCCCTGATCGACCGACTTGGTCGTTCCTGGTCTACTCTGGTCCGGTGCCGCGTCCCACCCGCCAGCAGATCGACGAGGAGATCCTCGACGCCGCCGCCGCCCTCTTCGCGCGGCACGGCGTCGAGCACACCTCCGTCCAGCGCGTCGCCGACGCCACCGGCTACTCCAAGACGGGGCTGCTGCACCGCTTCCCCACCAAGGAGGCGCTGGCCGGCGCCGCGCTGGCCATGACCCTCGACCACGTGCGCCGCCTCGCCGGGGGCGTCGCGGCCTCACCGCCCGGCCCCGCCCGCGACCGCGCCGTCGTCGCCGCCCTGGCCGACCTCGCCCTGGCGCGGCCCGGCTTCACGGCCCTGGCCCTGTCCTCCGTCAGCGGCGGGGCGCAGGAGCAGGCCCGCCAGCTCGAGGAGCTGGCGGCGGTGCTCTTCGAGGCGTTCGCCGCACCGCCCGACACCGGCCCGGAGCGCGCGGTGCGCCTGACCACCTGCCTGGGGGGCCTGGCCACCGCCGCGCTCGCCTGCCGCGAGCACCAGCCCGCCCACGTCGTGCGGCCCCTGCTCGTCGCCGCGGCCGTCGGCGCCCTCGGCCACCCCGCCGACGCCCCCACCGACGCCCCCAGCGGCGCCTGAGACCCGAGGAGAACACCCCCATGGCCACCTTCCTGCACCGCCTGGGACTGGGGGCGGTGCGCCACCGCCTGCTCGTCCTGGGCGTCTGGGTGCTCGTCCTGCTCGGCACCGGCGTCGGCGCCGCCACGCTGGCCGGCTCCACCGTGAACACGTTCGAGATCCCCGGCCAGGAGTCCACGACCGCGCTGCGCCTCATCGACGAGCGCTTCGGCGACCGCTCCACCGGCGCGAGCGCCCAGGTGGTCCTGCAGGCGCCCGGCGAGGAGCTCGTCACCGCCCCGGAGAACGCCGCCGCCGTCGCGCAGGTCGTCGCCGAGCTGCAGCAGCTGGACGGCGTGGCGAGCGCCACGAACCCGCTGGACCCGCAGGCGCCCGCGGTCTCCCCCGACCAGCGCGCCGCGTACAGCACCGTCACCTACGGGGTGCAGGCGCCGGAGATCACCGAGGCCCAGCGCGAGGAGCTGCTGGGCGTCCTGGAGGACGCGCGCGCCGCCGGGCTGACCGCCGAGGCGACCGGCGAGGCCACCCAGGCGGTCTCCGAGGTCGGCGGCGCCGCCGAGGCGATCGGCGTCGTGGCGGCCCTGGTGGTGCTGGCCATCACCTACGGCTCGCTGGTGGCCGCCGGGATGAACCTGCTGACGGCACTGGTCGGCGTCGGCACCGGCGTCCTGGGCATCACCGTGCTCACCGGGTTCGTCGACCTGCAGTCGACCACCCCGATCCTGGCCGTCATGCTCGGCCTGGCCGTGGGGATCGACTACGCCCTGTTCATCGTCACGCGGTTCCGGCACGAGCTGCTGGACGGCCGGCCCGTGCCCGAGGCCGCCGCGATCGCCGTGGGCACCGCGGGTTCCGCGGTGCTCACCGCCGGCCTGACCGTCGTCATCGCCCTGGCCGGGCTGTCGGTGGCGGGCATCCCGTTCCTCACCGAGATGGGCCTGGCCGCCGCCGCCACCGTCGTCGTGGCCGTGCTCGTGGCGCTCACGCTGGTGCCCGCGGCGCTCGGGCTGATCGGCACCCGCGCGCTGTCGCGGCGGGCGCGGCGCGCACTGGCGCACGAGGGCGGCCAGCACGTGGCCCTGCCCTCCCCCGACGCCGACGGGCGCGGGTTCTTCAGCGGCTGGGCGCGCACCGTGACCCGGCACCGCTGGCCCAGCCTGCTCGCCGCCGTCGTGGCGCTGGCGGTCGTCGCGCTGCCGGTCTTCTCGCTGCGCACCACGCTGAACCAGCTGCCGCCGGAGGACAGCACCCAGGCGCGCGCCACGCAGCTGCTGTCCGAGCGCTTCGGGGCGGGGGTGACCGGGCCGCTGCTGGTCCTGGTCGACGGTGAGGGCGCCTACGAGCGCGCCCAGGAGGTGCAGTCCGAGGTCGCCGCGCTGCCCGGGGTGGCGCTCGCCGCGCCCGCGCAGCCCAACGCCGCGGGCACCGCCGCCCTGGTCACCGTCATCCCCACCACCGGCCCCGACGACGAGGCCACCCGCGAGCTCGTGGCCGACATCCGCGAGCGCCTGGCCGCGGACGCCGCCGCCGGCACCGCGGCGTACGTCACGGGCAGCACCGCGGTGGGCGTGGACGTCTCACGCACCCTGGACGAGGCGCTGCCGGTGTACCTGGTGCTGGTGGTGGGGCTGGCGCTGCTGCTGCTGGTGCTGGTGTTCCGCTCGCTGCTGGTGCCGCTGGTCGGCGTGCTGGGCTTCCTGCTGACGATCGGCTCCTCCCTGGGCGCGACCGTCGCGGTGTTCCAGTGGGGCTGGCTGAAGGACGTCGTGAACGCCGAGGCCACCGGGCCGCTGCTGAGCCTGGCGCCGATCATCGTGGTCGGCATCCTGTTCGGCCTGGCGATGGACTACCAGGTGTTCCTCGTCTCGCGGATGCACGAGGCCCACGCCCACGGCGCCGACCCGGTGGCGGCGGTACGCACCGGCTTCCGGCAGGCGGCGCCGGTGGTCGTGGCCGCGGCGGCGATCATGTTCGCGGTCTTCGCCGGCTTCGTCCCCGAGGGCGACGCGACGATCAAGCCGATCGCGTTCGCGCTGGCCATCGGCATCCTCGCCGACGCCGTGGTGGTGCGGATGGTCCTGGTGCCGGCGGCGCTGGCGCTGCTGGGGCGCTCGGCGTGGTGGCTGCCGCGCTGGCTGCGCTGGCTGCCGGCGCTGGACGTCGAGGGCGCCGCGCTGGAGCACCGGGCCGGCGCCCGGCCGTGACCCGGCGGGCGTGAGCCGAGGGCGTGACGCAGCTCACGCGGGGGGTCCGGGAATCGCCGGGCCCCCCGCGTGCTTGGACCAGGAGGTCGCCCCGGTACGTGTCCCCGGGCCTCACCACACGCCGCTACGAGCGGCCGCTCGCCGCGAGGCGACCGTCGGGGCGACCACCAGACGCGACGAGGGCCACCCGGGAGATCCCGGGTGGCCCTCGTCGCGTCGCGGGCGGGTCTCAGGCGCCGGGGCGCCGGCGGCGGGAGGTGGCGATCAGGAACCCGCCGATGAACACCAGGCCCGCGCCGGTCGCCACGTACGGGGCGACGTCGGTGCCGGTGTTCGCCAGACGACCGGTCGCAGCGGACGCCGGGCGGCTGCTCGTGGCGCTGGGACGGGTGGTGCGCGCGGGCGCCGCGGGCGCCGAGGACGTCGGCGCGGTGGTGGGGGCCGCCGTCGGCGCGGTGGTGGGCACCGGGGCGGGAGCGGACGCGGTGGGGGCGGGGGTGGTCGGCGCCGGAACGGCTGCGGCCACCGCCGAGCGCGGCTCCTGGTCCGCGGTCAGCGGCTGGTTCTCCGGCAGGCCCAGGTAGGCGGTGAACGCCTCCAGGTCGGTCCTGCCCAGCTCGGTGCGCTCGGTGCCCTCGGCCAGGGTGGTGAAGTTGTCCCCGCCGGAGGCCAGGAAGCTGTTCACCGTCACCCGGTACGTCGCCGCCGGGTCCAGCTCCTGCCCGTCCAGCGTCACCGAGGTGACGTGCTGCCCGGCGGGCGCGGCCGGGTCGTAGGTGAAGAAGAACCCGTCGGAGACGCCGAGGGCCAGGAACGGCCGCGACGAGCCCTCCGGCTGCCACTGCTCCTCCAGCACCTGGCGCACCTGCGCCCCGGTGAGGGTGAGGGTGACCACGGAGTTCGCGAACGGCTGCACCGCGGCGGCCTCGGCGTAGGTGACGACCCCGTCGCCCTCGGAACCGGAGGCGGTGAACTCCAGGTCGTCGCGGACGCCGCCGGGGTTCATCAGCGCGATCTGCGCGCCCGCGCCCCGGGTCTGCTGCAGCTGCGCGTCGGCGATGAGGTTCGCCAGCGGCGACTGCGTGCCGCGGTCGTCCTCGGCGCCGGAGAACGCGCGGGTGACGTCGGCGGTGATGCGGCCGACCGGGCGCGCCCCCTCCTCCGCGGCGAACGCGACGGCCTCCTCCACGATCGCCCGCACCTCGGCGTCGGGGGCGAAACCCTGCACCGGGACGACCTCGTGGGCCTGGGCGACGACCTCGCCGGTGGCGTCGTCGACGTTGAGGACCACGCGGTCCAGGGCCGTGCCGTAGGACTCCGCGGACAGCACCGGGCGGGCCACCTGCTTGCCCTCCACGGGGAACTCGCAGTCGTAGAGCTGGTGCGTGTGCCCGGAGAGGATCGCGTCGATCTCGGCGGAGGCGCCCTGCACGATCTCGCCGAAGCGGCCGGTGGTGCGGACCTCCTCGCAGTCGGTGCCCTCGGACCCCTCGTGGGCGAGCAGCACGACGACGTCCGCCTCGTCGTTGGCGGTGTCGCCGTCGGAGAGCTGCGCGGCGACGCGGTTGGCGGCCTCCACCGGGTCGGTGAACCGCAGCCCGGCGATGCCGTCGGGCGCCACGAGGCTCGGCGTGGCGCTCGTGACGACGCCGACGAAACCGACGCGGACGCCGCCGACGTCGGTGGTGGCGAACGCGGGCATCGCGGGGCTGCCGTCGGCCCTCAGCACGTTCGCGCCCAGGTACGGGAATCCGGCCAGGCCGCTCTCGCCGTCCACGCCGACGCGGTCGGTCAGGTCGGCGTAGCCCTTGTCGAACTCGTGGTTGCCGACGGCGGAGACCGCCACGCCCATCGCGTTCAGCGCCTCGAGGGTGGGTTCGTCCTGCTGGATGAAGGAGGTGAACGTGGAGGCGCCGATGTTGTCGCCGACCGAGACCGCGACGGTGTTCGGCTGCTGCGCGCGCAGCGCGTCCAGCGCCCCGGCGAGCTGCGCGGCGCCGCCGACCGGTGCGCCGTCGTCGGTCTCGTCGGGCGCCTCCAGGCGGCCGTGCAGGTCGTTGAACGCGCCGATCTGGATCTGCGTCTGGCCCTCGGCGGGCACGGGCAGGATTTCGGCGACCTCGCCGGCCGGCGTCGCGGGAGCCGTCTCGACCGGAGCCGCGGTGGGCGGGGCGGTGGCGGTGGGCGGGGCGGTCGCGGCCAGGGCCGCGGGGGCGAGCCCCGCGCACACCAGGCCCAGCGAGCCCGTGAACGCCACGAGGCCGACAGCAGGACCGACGAGTCGAACGAGGGGACGGCTCATGTGCTCGCTTCCGCGCGGAGGGACTGACGCGGGCGGAGTCTGCCAGTGACGGGGGGCCGCCGGGGAGCGTTCGCCGTGTGAACTCCTCGTGTCGCGGCGGACGGCCCGCTCAGCTCCGCCCGGCCTGCCGCTTCGCGGGCTCGCCGTCCCGCTGCCGCAGCGCGATCTGCACGCCGCGGTGCGCCACGCCCACCAGTCCCCACTGCGTCGCGTCCGCCAGCGGGACCCACGAGCCCAGGTCGGTGCTGCCGCCCACGTCCAGCACCTGCGGGTCGCGCACCCGCCGGGCGGTGGCGGTGACCAGCACGCGCACGGCGTGGAAGTCCTCCAGCACCCCGCGCGGGGAGCGGCCGGTGAAGTGCTCGGAACCGATGTCGGCCAGGCCGTCCACGTCGACCTCCATGCCGGTCTCCTCGTGGACCTCCCGCACGGCGGCCGCGAGCGGGTGCTCGCCGTGGTCGACGCCGCCGCCGGGCAGCGTCCAGCGGCCCGGGCTGGGCGTGATGGGCGACAGCCGGGTGAGCAGGATCTCCCCGGCGGGGCTGACGACGACGGCGTAGGCGGCCAGGCGCTGGCGCAGCACGGGGGTCCGGTCGTCGTCGGGCACCTGCAGCCGTTCCAGCTCGGCGGGCTCGACGCGCGCCAGGGCGTCGGCGACGAGGGGGTGGTCGCCGGGGTCGGGCACCCAGCGGGCCGCGCCGGCGCGCTCGCGCAGGGCGTGGTCGGCGACCTGGGCCGACAGGACCACGTGGACGGTGTGCAGGTCGACCCCGCCGGCGTGGCCGGGCACCTCCTCGCCGAGGGCGCGGCGCACGGCGTCGCGGATCTCCAGCGGCGGGCCGGTGCGGGCGGGCGGGGCACCCACGGCCGCGAGCGCCCGGTGGGCACCGGCCGCGGGCGTCTCCCCGTGCGCCAGCACCGCCCACGGCAGCACCCCGCCGGGCGCGTCACCACCACCGCCGGGACCGCTCCGCACGAGCAGCTGCCCGCGCGAGCGCAGCGCGACGTGCACCACGACCCGCTGCAGCGCGGGCCGCTCGCCGGTGGTGCCGGGGCCGTTCGTCGTCACGGCGCCTCAGGCCACCGGCGGGCGGCCGGCCAGCTGCTCGCGCACGGCGCGCTGGTTCTTGCGCTCGGCGTAGAAGGACAGGAACGGCACGGTGCCCGCCAGCGCGGTGAGCAGCATCCGCGACCACGGCCAGCGCACGCGGGTGCCCAGGTCGAAGGTGGTGATGAGCAGCAGCACGTAGAAGAGGCCGTGCACGGGCCCCATGACGCGGGTGATGGAGTCCCCGCGGTGCAGCGCGTACTCCTGCACCATCCCGGCGACGACGACGAGCAGGCCGATGCCGGTGACCCACGCCATGACGCGGTAGCGGGTCAGCGCGGAGCGGATCCTGTCCGCGCTCTGCACGCCGGGGGCTGTGCGGTCGGCGCTCATCGGGTGCTGCTCACGTCTCGTCCTCCCGGACCGTCGGCGGGGTGTGGGGCACGATCCTGCCGGGGCCCGGCGGGCGCGGCGCCCGCGGGGTCCGACGCGGGGTCGGACGCGGGGCCCGATGCGGGGTCCGACGCGGCCTCGAGCGCGGCGGCCCGCCGGTCGTCGCGCAGGTCGCGCAGCGCCCGCCGCCACAGCACGAGCGCGAAGGCGGCGAAGACCCACCACTGCGCGGCGTAGGCGAGGTTGCGCCAGTCCAGGTGCCGGTTCGACTCGCCGGGGTCGGCGGGGGGCACGGCGCGCAGGCCCGTGCCCGACGCCGGTGCCGCGACGGGCTCGGTGGCGGTGACGTAGGCGTTGGCGACGGGGTAGTCCACCCGGTTGACGAGGTCGGCGGCGCTGACCACCGGGACCTGACCGTCCGCCAGCGCGGTCGTGGAGGGGGCGACGTCGGAGTTCTCCGGCGGCTGCAGCACGCCGAGCAGGTCCACGGGCCCGGCCGGCGCGTCCGGGACCGGCGCGCCCTCGGGGACCCAGCCGCGCACGACGGCGACACCGCTGCCGTCCTCCAGCCGCACGACGCCCAGGACCCAGGAGCCCTGCTGCCCGTCCAGCGCGCGGCCGGGCACCAGCAGGTCCACCGCGGGGTCGAAGGTGCCGCGGACCTCCACGCGGCGGCCCACCTCGTCGCGCGAGAGCAGCGCCCGGTCGGAACCGGGTCCGGCGGCGGCGGAGACGACCTGCTGCACGGCCACGACGGGCCGGGTGGCCGGGGGCTCGCTGACGACCACGTTGCCGCGCTGCCACTGCCACCCGCCCAGCACGACGCAGACCGCGGCGGCCAGCCACGCGACGAGGGTGAGCGCGAGCGCCTGGGCGCTCGCGCGGCGCGCCTCGGCGCCGGTCCGGGAGGGCTGGGCCACGTGGAGAGGGTACGTCGCGCAGCGCGGTGACCCGCCGCTACCGCGTCGGGGGTGGCGCGCGATCCGGGCGGACGCCGGTCGCGGAATCCCGGCCCCCCGCGCAGCGGGTAGCGCTACCCTCCGGTTCCATGAACGCAGGTAGCAGCGTCGCGCGCGTCACCGCCACGCTCCGCGAGCGCGCCCGCGCACTGCCCTCGGGGGCCAAGCTGCCCAGCAGCCGGGTCCTGGTGACCGAGCTGGGCGTGGGGCCCGTCACCGTCCAGCGGGCCGTCGACCAGCTCGTCGCCGACGGCACCGTCGTCACGCGCCCGGGGGCGGGCACCTTCGTCGCCCGGCCCACCGCCACCACCGCCGCCGACACCGGCTGGCAGCAGGTCGCCCTCGGCGCCTCCCCCGTGCAGGCCGGCGGGGTCGTCGCCGCCCTCAGCGCCCCGCCGGAGGGCGCGCTGGACATGGCCCGCGGCTACATGGACCTGTCGCTGCAGCCCACCTCCCGGCTGGCCGCGGCCAGCGCCCGCGCCGCGCGGCGCCCCCAGGCCTGGTCGGTGCCGCCGCCGGCGGGCCTGGGCGAGCTGCGCACCTGGTTCGCCCGCCAGCTCGGCGCCGACCGCGAGGACGTCCTGGTCACCCCCGGCGGGCAGGGCGCGCTGTCGTCCGTGCTGCGCGCCCTGGTGCCCGCCGGCAGCCCCGTGCTCGTCGCCGTGCCCGGCTACCCGGGGGTGATCTCGCTGCTGCGCAGCGCCGGCCTGGTGCCCGTGCCCGTGCCCTCGGACGCCGACGGGGTGCGCCCGGACCTGCTGGAGCGGGCGTTCGACACGACGGGCGCGCGCGTGCTGTACGTGCAGCCCACCTACGCCAACCCCGACGGCTCGGTCCTGGCGGAGGAGCGCCGCCGCCCGGTGCTGGAGGCGGCGGCCGCCGCCGGGGCCTTCGTGGTGGAGGACGACTACGCGCGCTGGCTGGGGCACGGCCCCAACCCGCCGCCGTCGCTGCTGCGCGACGACACCGACGGGCGCGTCATCACGGTGAACTCGCTGACGAAGGCCGCGGCGCCCAGCCTGCGCGTCGGGTGCGTCGTGGCGCGCGGGCCGGTGGCGCAGCGCATCGCCGGCCTGCGCGTCGTGGACGACCTGTTCGTGTCCCGGCCGCTGCAGGAGACGGCGCTGGAGCTCATCACGGGCGCCGGCTGGGGCGCGCACCTGCGGGCGCTGGCCGCGGCGCTGTCCGGCCGGGTGGGGGCCCTGTGCGCGGCGCTGGAGCGGGAGCTGCCCGAGTGGTCCTGGACGCGCCCCCGGGGCGGCTTCTCGATGTGGGTCCGGTTGCCGCGCGGGGTGGACGACGTGGAGTTCGCGCAGCGCGCCCTGGCCCGCGGGGTGGCCGTCGGCCCCGGGCGGCACTACGTCGTCTCCGAGCAGGACGCCACGCACCTGCGCCTGTGCGTGGCGGGGCTGCCCACCGCGCACGTGGAGGAGGCGGTGCGGCGGCTGGCCGCGGTGGCCTGAACCGCGGGGCGGGCCTCAGGAGCGGGGCGCGGTGAGCGGCCGGTGCATGACGTGCAGGCCGACGAACCCGTGCTCGGGGTGGTCGAACGCCTCCGGCACGGTGGCCAGCACGCTGAAGCCCAGGGAGCGCCACAGCGCGACGGCGGCGCGGTTGGTCTCCACGACGGCGTTGAACTGCATCGCCCGGTACCCGTCGGCGCGGGCCAGGTCCAGCACGTGCTCGCCCAGCGCCCGGCCGACGCCGCGACCGTGCGCCGCGGGGGCGACCATGAAGCTGGCGGTGGCGACGTGGGAGCCGCGGCCGGGGCGGTTGGGGCCGGTGATCGCCGAGCCGAGCACCTCCTCCCCCTCGACGGCGACCACGGTGCGCCACGGCGGCGGCTGCATCCACAGCGCGCGGGCCTGCTCGGAGGTCAGGCCCTCCGGGTAGGCGTACGTCTCCCCCGCCGCGACGATCTCGGCGAAGAACGGGTGGATGAGCGGCCAGTCGCCCTCGGTGGCCTCGCGGATGAACACCGCTCCAGCCTAGGCACCGGCCCGGGCCCGCCCGTTGCGGGTTCGGCCGCGGGGCGCAGGGCACCGGAGGGGGCCGTCCACCTGCCCGACCGCTTCGACGAGGTCCTCGAGCACCCCCTTCCCGGGCGGCTGCTGCAGGCTCTCCGCGCTCGGGGACCGGTGCGCCGTGCTCGTCGGCGGAACCGTCCCAGAACTCCGGGGTCACGGTGGTTCCTCCGGGTTTCCCTCGGCTCCTCCGGCGAGGAGATCCTGCAGGCGGCCGGCCCGGTCGCGACGCAGCCGTGCGGGGACGGCGACGTGCTCCTGCACGGCGGCGAAGCTCGTGGCGCAGGAGCCCGCGAGGGCGCGGACCGACGCCTCCCGCTGCACGACGCGGGTGACGGTGTCGCGCCCGGCCGGATCGGCCGGGGCGGCGAGGACGAGATCGGCGTCGAACCGGTGCGCAACCACGAGGTCGCACGTCACGCCCGGCTCCCCGACGGCACAAGACCCGGCCGCGGGCTCCTGCGCACAGGCAACCCCGAACCCCGCCCCCGAACCACCGGCACCGGCACCGGGCGGCGACCCGCACGGGCGCCGCGCAGGACCGTCAGGGGCGCGCGAGCGCCATCCGGCCGGCGAGGAACGAGCACACGGTGATCTGCAGCGGGTGGTACAGGACGACCGGCAGCGCGACGAGCCCCACGACGTGCGGGTCGAACAGCACCGTCGCCATCGGCAGCCCGGTCGCCAGCGACTTGTTCGAGCCGCAGAACACCGTCGTCACGCGGTCGGGCCGCGAGGCCCCCCACAGGCGGGGGGCCCACCACGTCGCCGCGAGCACCGCCGCGAGCAGCAGCGCCGCGCAGCCCACGACGACGGCGACCTCGAGGGGGCCGACCTGCTGCCAGACGCCCTGCCGCACGCCGCGGCTGAACGCCGCGTACACCACCGCCACGATGACGCCCCGGTCCAGGGAGGACAACGGCCGCCGGTGCCGGCGGACCCAGCCCCCGACGAACCGGCCGGCCGCCAGCCCCACGAGGAACGGCACGAGCAGCTGCAGGATGATCCGGCCGATCGACCCGGCGTCCGGGCCCGCACCGGTCGAGCCGAGCAGCAGCGCGGCCAGCAGCGGGGTGAACCCGACGCCGGCCAGGTTGGACGCCGTCGCGCTGACCACGGCGCCCGGCACGTTCCCACCTGCCTGGGCCGTGAACACCACGGACGACTGCACGGTCGAGGGCAGCACGGCCAGGAACAGCAGGCCGGCCGCGAGCCCCTCGCCGAGGAACCGGCCGGTGGCCAGCACCAGGAGCACGCCCAGCAGCGGGAACAGCACGTAGGTCGTCAGCGCGACCGAACCCTGCAGCCGCCAGTCGTGCAGGCCGCGCAACGCCTCGGCCGGCGCCATCCGGGCGCCGTGGACGAAGAACAGCAGCCCCACGCCGACCGTGGTGCCCCACGACAGGCCCGTCGCGAACGCGCCACCGGCCGGAAGCAGCGCGGCCACCGCGACCGCGGCGAGGATGGCGAGGACGAACGGCTCGACCCGGCGCAGGACCGGGACGGTGGACCAGCGCAGCACCGCGTCAGGCTACGGCGCCGCCCGCGGCACCCCGCCCGCCCGGTTCCGCGCCGTCAGCCGCCGAGGACGGAGTCCACGAAGGCGCCCGCGCGGCGGGCGAGGTCGGCACGGCGCTCGGCGACGGTGCGGCCCGGGTCGGGGCGCAACGCCGAGGTGCCCTTCTCGACCTCGACGCACCGCGCGCACGCCAGGTCGGCGCAGGCGTACACGCCCACGGTGTCGCCGCGGCGGCCGGCGGCGCCGGCGCGGGGCGCGGCGAACAGCGCGACGTCCCCGGCGGAGCGCGTGGTGCGGCACAGGTCGCACATCGCGGCGGTGCGCGCTCCCCCACTGCTGGGCGCGCGCAGCAGCAGCCCGCGAGCCCCACCTCCCGCGAGGACGAGCAGGCAGCCCCGCTCGGGCGCCCTGGGGTCGCGCCAGCCCACCACGGGCGCGGTGGCGGTGTCCGTCCCGCGCACCCAGGCGGGGACGTTCAGCCGCGACGCCTCCCCCTTGCTGCAGTTGCGCAGGGCGCGCCGCACCACGTCGTCGGTGAGCACCTGCGGCTGCACGTCCACGGTCCGCTCGTTCGGCACGGTTCCTCCTCCGCGGGCCCGCAGCCCGCTCGTCGTCCGGTCGTCCACCCGATCCCGCCGCCCGCCCGGGCACCGCGCCGTCAGGCGCCCGGTGCGTCCTCGCGCGGCCAGGACGCCAGCGCGCGGTCCACGCCCCGCAGCGTGGCCACCCACGACGCCTCGCGGTCGCCCTCGGAGCCGAAACCCCCGGCCGCCTCCAGGGTGACGAAGCCGTGCAGGGCGCTGCGGGAGAAGCGGACGGCGTCGGTCAGCGCCTCGGGCGGCAGGGCGTACCCCTCCAGCAGGCGGTAGCTCAGCTGCACGATCCGCCGGTGCCCCTCGCTCACGGCCGCGACCTCCGGCGGCAGCCGGACCGTCGTGGCGGCGTAGCGGCCGGGGTGCTCGAGCACGTAGCGGCGGAACGCCAGCGCGCACCGGGTCAGCGCCTCGGCGCCGGCGACGCCCGCGATGGCCTCGGCCAGCACCTCGGCGAACTCCGCCGCGGCCTGCACCGAGACGCGCTGGCGCAGGTCGGCGGCGCTGCGCACGTGCGAATACAGGCTCGCGTCGGCGACGCCGAACCGGCGGGCCAGGGCGGAGACGGTGACCTTGTCCAGCCCCACCTCGTCCGCCAGGTCCGCCGCGGCTTCGACGAGCCGCGCCGCGGTGATGCCGGCCCTCGGGGACACCGCCCCTCCTCTCCCTAGAAATCCTAGGAGAAATCCTAGGAGACCTAGGAAGGTGGTGTCCACCCGGTTCCCGCCGCCCCCGGCGGGTGCGAGGCGGACGGACCCGGGGACGACGAGGGCCGGGCACCCCGCGGGGTGCCCGGCCCTGGTCAGCGGCGGGAGCTCACTCCCACTCGATGGTCCCCGGCGGCTTGCTCGTCACGTCCAGCACCACGCGGTTCACCTCGGGCACCTCGTTGGTGATGCGGGTGGAGATGCGGGCCAGCACCTCGTACGGCAGGCGCGTCCAGTCCGCCGTCATGGCGTCCTCGGAACTGACCGGACGCAGCACGACGGGGTGGCCGTAGGTGCGCCCGTCGCCCTGCACGCCGACCGAGCGCACGTCCGCGAGCAGCACCACGGGGCACTGCCAGATCTCGCGGTCCAGGCCGGCGGCCGTCAGCTCCTCGCGGGCGATGGCGTCGGCCGCGCGCAGCACCTCCAGGCGCTGCGGGGTCACCTCCCCGACGATGCGGATGCCCAGGCCGGGCCCCGGGAACGGCTGGCGCCACACCATCGCCTCGGGCAGGCCGAGCTGCTCGCCGACCGCACGGACCTCGTCCTTGAACAGCGCGCGCAGCGGCTCCACCAGCTCGAACGCCATGTCCTCGGGCAGTCCGCCGACGTTGTGGTGGCTCTTGATGGTGGCCGCGCCGGTGCCGCCGCCGGACTCCACGACGTCCGGGTACAGGGTGCCCTGCACGAGGAACCGCACCTCGCCGCTGCCGCCCTCGGCGGCGATGACGTCGCTCGCGGCCCGCTCGAACACGCGGATGAACTCGCGGCCGATCGTCTTGCGCTTCTCCTCCGGGTCGGTGATGCCGGCGAGCGCGTCGGCGAAGCGCTGCGCGGCGTCGACCACGTGCAGCTTCACGCCGGTGGCGGCGACGAAGTCCTGCTCGACCTGCTCGGCCTCCCCGGCGCGCAGGAGGCCGTGGTCGACGAACACGCACGTGAGCTGATCGCCCACGGCGCGCTGCACCAGGGCGGCCGCCACGGCGGAGTCCACACCGCCGGAGAGCCCGCAGATCACCTTGCCATCGCCGACCTGGGCGCGGATGCGCGCGACCTGCTCGTCGATGACGTTGCCGGTCGTCCAGTCCGCCGGCACCCGGGCACCCTCGCGCAGGAAGTTTACCAGCACGTCCTGGCCGTGGGTGGAGTGCTTCACCTCGGGGTGCCACTGCACGCCGTACAGGCGGCGCTCGTCGTCCTCGAACGCCGCGACCGGGGTGTCGTCCGAGGAGGCGACGACACGGAAGCCCTCCGGGGCGCGCGCGACGCTGTCGCCGTGGGACATCCACACCGACTGCTCGGCGGGCTGGTCGCGCAGCAGCGTGGAGGAGGCGGTGTCGGCCAGGCGGGCCACGGTGCCGCCGTACTCGCGCCGGCCGGTGCGCTCGACCTCCCCGCCCAGGGCCTTGGCCATCGCCTGGAACCCGTAGCAGATGCCCAGCACCGGGACGCCCGCCTCGAAGAGGGCGGGGTCGACCTGGGGAGCGTCCTCGGCGTACACGCTGGACGGGCCACCGGAGAGGATCACCGCGGCCGGGTCCTTGGCGAGGATCTCCGCCACCGGCGTCGTGCTCGGCACGATCTCGGAGTAGGCGTCGGCCTCGCGCACGCGCCGGGCGATGAGCTGGGCGTACTGGGCGCCGTAGTCGACGACCAGCACCGGGCGGTGGGCGCGCTCGGCGGCCACCTCGGCGGGCTGCCCGCCGGTCTGCGCGGCGGCCTCGGCGGGGGTGGTCTGGGCGGTCTCGGGCGCGTCCGGCGTCACGGGCCCAGGGTATCCGCCGGGGGACGCGGGGTCGGCCACCTGCGCGGGGCCGCCCCTCGACACCACCCGCGCACGCGCATAGCGTCTGCCCAGCACGCTCTCGACGACGAGGAGGCACCGTGCGACCCTCTCCCGCTGGACGCCGCCGGCTGGCGGCCCTGAGCGCAGCGGCGCTCACCCTGGCCCTGGCCCCCACCTCCACGGCACTGGCGGACCCCCGCGGCCGCCCGCACCACCCGCCCGGGGTGAGCGCCGCCGACCGCGCGCTGGCCGCGTCCTCGCTGCGCGACGACCTCACCCGCGAGCGCTTCTACTTCGTCATGGCCGACCGGTTCGCGAACGGCGACACGGCCAACGACACCGGCGGGTACGGCACCGACCGGCTCGCCAGCGGCTACGACCCCACCCACAAGGGCTTCTACCACGGCGGCGACCTGAAGGGGATCCTCGAACGGCTCGACTACATCGAGCAGCTCGGCACCACCGCGATCTGGCTGACGCCGTCGTTCGAGAACAAGCCGGTGCAGGGCGAGGGCGAGAACACCTCCGCCGGCTACCACGGGTACTGGATCACCGACTTCACGCAGATCGACCCGCACCTGGGCACCAACGAGGAGCTGGAGCAGCTCGTCGACGCCGCGCACGCCCGCGGCATCAAGGTGTTCTTCGACATCATCACCAACCACACCGCCGACGTCATCTCCTACGCCGAGGGCACGCAGCGCTACGTCCCGAAGGCCGACGAGCCCTACCGGGACGCGCAGGGACGGGCGTTCGACGACCGCGAGTTCGCCGGCAGCGAGGAGTTCCCCGCGCTGGACGCACAGACGTCCTTCCCGTACACCCCGGTCATCGCCCCCGGGGAGGAGGACGTGAAGGTCCCCGGCTGGCTGAACGACCCGACGATGTACCACAACCGCGGTGATGCGCTCTTCAACGGCGGGGAGTCGGACCAGTACGGCGACTTCGTCGGCCTGGACGACCTGTTCACCGAGCGCCCCGAGGTCGTCGAGGGCATGGAGGAGATCTACGAGGCCTGGGTGGACTTCGGCATCGACGGGTTCCGCATCGACACCGTCAAGCACGTCGGCACCGGGTTCTGGCAGGAGTTCGCCCCCGCCATCGCCGAGCACGCCGCGGCCCGGGGGAACGAGGACTTCTTCTCCTTCGGCGAGGTGTACGACTCGAACCCGGAGTTCCTGTCCCGGTTCACCACCGAGGCCGGGTTGCAGGCCACGCTGGACTTCGGCTTCCAGGCGCGCGCCCGCACGTTCAGCAGCGGCGGCGACGCCGGCGAACTGCGCGAGTTCTACGCCCAGGACGACTACTACACCGACGCCGACTCCAACGCCTACTCCCTGCCGACGTTCCTGGGCAACCACGACATGGGCCGCATCGGCGCCTTCCTGCGCAACGACGGCGCGAGCGGCGACGAGCTGCTGCGGCGCGACCAGCTGGCGCACGCGCTGATGTACCTCACGCGCGGCCAGCCCGTCGTCTACTACGGCGACGAGCAGGGCTTCACCGGCGACGGCGGTGACCAGGACGCGCGCCAGGACGTGTTCGCCTCGCAGGTCGCGACCTACAACGACGACGACCTCATCGGCACCGACGCCACGACCGCGCAGGAGAACTTCGACACCGCGCACCCGCTGTACCGGTGGATCGCAGGACTGGCGCAGCTGCGCGAGGCGCACCCCGCCCTCGCCGACGGCGCGCAGATCGACCGCTACGCCTCCGAGGGCCCCGGCGTGTACGCGTTCAGCCGCATCGACGAGGGCGAGGACCGCGAGCACCTGGTCGCCGTGAACAACTCCGGGCAGGAGCAGACCGTCACCTTCGACACCTTCGACGAGCGGCGCGTCTTCGAGGGCCTGTGGCCGGCCGGCACCGGGAAGGTGCGCTCCGGCGCCTCCGGTGAGGTCACCGTCACCGTACCGGCGCTGTCCGCGGTCGTCTGGCGCGCGGCCGCACCGCTGAGGAGGTCGAAGGCGGCCGGGACACCGGTGTTCACCACGGGCGGCACCGTCGGCGGGCGCGCCGAGGTCGGCGTCGACGTCCCCGGTGACGACTTCAACCAGGTCACCTTCGCGTACCGCACCGCGGGGACGCGGGAGTGGACGCCGCTGGGCACGGACGACAACGCCCCCTACCGCGTCTTCCACGACGTCACCGACCTGCCCGAGGGCACGCAGCTGGAGTACCGCGCGGTCGTGCAGGACCACTCCGGCAACCTCGCCGCCGCCGGCACCTCCGCGAGCGTCGTGCCCCCGCCGCCAGCGCCCGGGGAACCGCCCGCCGAGCCCGGCGCCCAGCCTGAGGCCGTCGCCGCCGCCGGCTCGTTCAACAGCGAGATCGGCTGCCCGGAGGACTGGCAACCCGGGTGCGAGCAGGCGCAGCTGGCGCTGGACGGGACCACCGGGCTGTGGACCCTGCAGGTGGACCTGCCGGAGGGTTCCTACGAGTACAAGGCGGCGCTGAACGGCGGCTGGGACGAGAACTACGGCGACGGCGGTGCGGCGAACGGGCCGAACATCCCTCTCGTCGTGCCGGTGGGCGGTGCGCGGGTGACGTTCACGTACGACCACGCCACCCACCTGATCACCGCGACGGCGGGCTGATCCGCCGCCGGGTCGCCGCCGGGCTCCGGTGGCGGCCCGGCAGCGGTTCAGCACGGGCGCAGCGGCTCCACCGAGGAGGTCGCAGGCCCCTCCCGCACCCGCGGGCCCGCGCCGCGTCAGACGAGCTCGGCGTGGGAGCGGTCGCGGGGGGCCGCGAAGACCGTGGCACCGGCCTCCTGCTCCGCCTGGCTGCCGACACCGAGGTCGATGCCGGGACGATCGCGCAGCAGGCAGGTCGCGACGACGGCGAGCACGAACGTGGCGGTGAGGTAGACCCCGACCGCCGTGAGGGTCCCGTGCTCCTGCACGAGCGCCTGAGCGATGGTGGGGGCGAAGGCCCCGCCGATGATGGCGCCGAGCGCGTAGGGGATCGCGACGCCCGAGAAGCGCACCGACGCGGGGAAGATCTCGCTGTACCAGGCCGTCTGCGGCCCGTAGGTGAGCCCGAGGCCCACCGAGAACAGGACCAGACCGGCGAAGAGCATCCAGACGCTGCCGCTGGCGACGAGGGCGAACACCGGGAAGACGGTGACCAGCAGCAGCGCGTACCCGGTGAGGTAGGTGCGCTTGCGCCCGATCCGGTCGGCCATCAGCGCGGAGACGTAGGTGAAAACTGCGATGTCTCAAGACATCGGTGACGGTTCTGCATCAGGACATGGGTGACGGTTGGTGTGTCAGGGCTTCGGTGACGTTTCGGAGGTCCTGGGGCGTGGCCCGGGTGGCATGCCGTTCCCGACGTAGGTGGTGCCGGATGTCGGTCGGGTGTGCTGGATGAGGATCTCGCCGTGCGGGTTGGTCACGATGATCTGGTCGCCGTCGGTGATGACCAGGACCTGCGCGAAGGCGTGCTGCCCGCCGACGAGACAGGTGACCTTGTTCAAGGTGAAGGTGCCGGCGCTGGTGAGGGTCTTGATGTGGGTGTCGGCGGGCAGGGTGGAGGCCACCTGCGGTGGCACGGGCTGTGGCCGCCTGGGCGCGGGGCGGGTGAACGTGGGGCGGGCCGGTCGGGGGTGGGGCGCCTCAGTCTTCGGGGTTGCTTCCCAGGCCGTGAGCGGGGTGACCCGTCCGGGTAGCCCTTGGTGGGGGCGCTCGGTGTTGCAGGTGTGGTCGAACTCGTCGACCTGGTCCTGCAGCATCTCGAGCGTCTCGGCGATCGGTTTCCGGTCGAGGTATCGGAACAGGGTCTGGTGGAAGCGTTCTTGCCCTGGGTGGTGGGCTTGTACGGCTTACCCGTGATCGCTTCGACGCCAGGGTGCTCAGGTGTTCCACGAGCCGGCCGGCGTATCCGCGGCGCGACGGGTTGAGCGCGATGCCGTTGTCCGAAAGAAGGCGTTGGGGCACCCCGTGCGCGGCGATGGCCTTGTCCACGACCAGAAGCGCGTCCTGGGCGGTCTCGCCCCAGGCGACGTGGGAGGCGACGGCGTAGCGGGAGTGGTCGTCGATGAGCTGGAAGATCACGCACTTGCGTCCGCCGGTGAGAGCGTACTCGGTCGCGTCCAGCTGCCAGCACGCGTTCGGTGCCGGGTAGACGAACCGGCGGTAGGCCGCACGGGGCTTCTTCTGCGGTTCAACCCTGGCCACACCGGCCTGCCGGAAGATCCGCGCCAACGATGCAGTCGAGGGCACCGGGTCCAGGCCCATCGCACGCATCTTGTCGTGCACGCTGATCGGTCCGTGGTCTAGCCCGGATGACTCCAACGCTGCGCGCACGGCCACAGCCTGCGCTTTGACCTCCTCGCTCACCCGCGATGGGCTCGACCGCGGACGTCGTGAGCGCGGCTCGAGCACCGCCGCCGGCCCCTCGGCCCGGGCTCGCCGACGCAGTTCGTAGAACGACTTGCGCGAGATCCCTTCCTCCGCGCAGAACGTCGTCACCGCCCCGCGGGGAGCATCCGCGGGCCATCGCGAGATCGCAGGACGGACACGAGGATCGATGAGCTCCCGCGTGGCCATCCCAGTTCCCGCGCCTTCCGGGCGGAACGCCGCGACCGTCGCTCAGGCTTGAGCCACGACGAGGGACACGTTCTGGCCGCCGAAACCGAAGGAGTTGCTCAGCACGGCGGGCCGTGACGCGGAGCGGGGCACGGTGACAACGTCGAGCCCGAGTGCGGGGTCGATGGCGGCCGCGGTGAGGTTGCGGGTGGGTGGGGTCGTGGCGTGCTGAACGGCAAGGACCGCGACGAGTGCCTCGATTGCGCCGGCTGCTCCGAAGAGGTGCCCGAGCGCAGCCTTGGGTGCGGTGACTGTGGCGTGGGGGCCGAAGACCTCGTGGATCGCGTGCGCCTCGGCCGCGTCGCCGACGGCGGTGCCCGTGGCATGCGCGTTGACGTGGTCGACGTCATGAGGCGACAGTCGGGCCTGGGCGAGCGCCTTGCGCATGGCCGAGACCTGCCCGGTGCCGTCGGGGTCGGGGGCGGTGATGTGGTGGGCGTCGGCCGCGATCCCGAACCCGGCAAGCGTGGCGTGGATGTGGGCGCCGCGGGCGCGGGCGTGCTGGGCGCTTTCCAGGACCATGAGTGCGGCGCCCTCGGCGAGCACGAACCCCGACCGGTCGGCGGCGAACGGCCGGGATGCCGAGGCGGGATCGTCGTTGTGATGCGTCAGCGCTCGCGCCTGCAGGAACCCGGCGACTGTGACCGGGGTGATGGCCGCCTCGGTCCCGCCGGCGATGACGACGTCCGCCTCGCCGGCGCGGATCAGTCGCGCAGCGTGCGCGATCGCCTCGGCACCCGACGAGCACGCCGAGACCGGGGTGTAGGACCCGGCGCGCGCGTCGTACTCGATGCTCAACTGCGCCGCCGCGGCGTTCGGCATGAGCATCGGTACGGTGCGCGGCGAGACCCGGCGCACCCCGTCGGTGCGGAGCGTGTCGTGCTGGGTCAGGAGGGTCTGGACGCCGCCGATCGCGCTCCCGACCGCAACCGCGAGACGATCTGGATCCACCTCCGGGCGTCCGGCATCCGCCCACGCCTCGGCCGCTGCGACCAGCGCGGCCTGCTGGGAGCGGTCCATCCGCCGAGCCTGGATCGGCGAGACCAGGTCGGCCGGGTCCGCGGCCATCACCCCGGCGACCAGCGGCCGCAGGCCCGCACCCTCGAATGCGGGCAACGCGTGCACCGCGATCCCGGACTCGCCGGCCAGTAGGCCCGCCCACGTCGAGGCCACGTCCGCGCCCAGCGGCGTGATCGCTCCGATCCCGGTCACCACGACGTCTCGCTCCACCACTCCACCCCTCTTGTATGACATACAACGAACAACGCCAGTTGTATCACATACAATCTGGTGGTGATTCAAGGACGGGGAGCGCCTCAGACGGGCCCGTCGCGGGAGCGCGGGCGGGCGACCAAGCACCGCATCCTCGAAGCGACCATGCGGTTGTGCATCAAGCAGCACCAGACCGACGCGAGCGTCGCGCAGATCGCGCGCGAGGCCGAAGTGTTCCCAAACCAGGTCACCTATCACTTCGGGTCCAAGGACTCTCTGCTGGTGCAAGCCGCGTTCCTCGGCCTGCTCCACGACGCCCGCCGTGTCGAGCGGGTCGGTCGCCGCTCCCGGGACCCCGAGGCGTTCCGCCGCAACATCGCGCGCACGGTCCTTGCGATGCCGTCACTGCCGGCCGTGACCCGAGCGCTCGCCTCGGCGATCGCACAGCCCCACCTCGCCGACCTTGTGGACTCCCGGCTCCAGGTCCTGTTCCGCCAGTCCGAACGCTTCCTCGCCCAGACGCTCCAGGCCCACGACTGGCGCACGACGCGCCCTGTCGCCGTCGAGGTCAGGACGTTCTGGAGCGCCGCACTCGGCGCCGTCCTCCTCGTGCGCGCCGGAACCCACGGGGACCCGACGGAACTTGACCTCGCCGGCACCCTGACGGTCCAGAAGGCGCTCACCCCCTGAGCGAGCGGCGCACCCGATTGGAGCTGCGCCCGCGACACGCGAATCCATCGCGCCCTGCCGCCGAACTGTCACCACGGCGGTCTCAAGGGGTCAGCGCAACACTTCCTCGATCGGGTGATTCGGGGAGGTTGTCGTGCCGCGTGGGGACTTCGAGAAGCTGACACCGTTGATGATCGAGGCGGTCTGGAACAAGCTGCGATCAGGCATGGCAGTCAAGCCGGCTTCACGGGTCCTGGGCTTGTGCCCGGGCACCGTGCGCGCCTACCTGGAACGCTGCGGAGGCATCCGCCCGCACCCGCGCAGCCGCGGCCGGGGACGACTCAGCCTGGCCGAACGCGAGGAGATCTCCCGCGGCCTGGCCGAGGGCTGCTCGCTGCGCCAGATCGCCCGCCGGCTTCAGCGGGCGCCATCCACCATCGGCCGAGAGGTCACCGCGGGCGGCGGACGGCGCCGTTACCGGGCGCTCAAGGCCGACGATCGGGCCTGGGCTCGGGCGGCTCGCCCCAAGCCGTGGAAGCTGGTGAGCCATCCGCAGTTGTGTCGGCTGGTCGCCGACAAGCTGCTGCGCCGCTGGTCACCGCAGCAGATCGCCGGCTGGTTGAAAGCCACCTTCCCCGACGATGAGGACATGCAGGTCAGCCACGAGAGCATCTACCGCACGCTCTTCGTCCAGCCGCGAGGAGCGTTGCGCCGCGAGCTGACCATCTACTTGCGCACCGGCCGCGCGCTGCGGCGGCCCAAGGGCGTGCGTCTGCCCGATGGGCGCGGGGCACGGCCAGGCACCTTGCACATCTCTGCACGTCCCGCCGAGGCGAGCGACCGCGCTGTTCCTGGTCACTGGGAAGGTGATCTGGTCTTCGGCAAGGGCATGAGCCCGGTCGCCACGC